>DUER01000182.1 GCA_011192075.1 Dehalococcoidia bacterium
GAGAAGTGCCTGAAAGACATTTATCGGGTCAAGCTTACTGAAACAAGGTATTTCGAGGATTGCCGTGTTAGGTTTGCCGACGCCGCTGTGGTTTTGGTCAAGACTGGCAAATTCTGCCCACTGGCAGCAAAAAACCAGTATTGCCGGTGACTGAGCCCTTATCTTCTTCATTCTGTCGGCATGTTCCATAATTAGCTCTGCAACGCGCGTGCATTCATAACCGTGTATCTCAAGTGCCACAAGGGGGCAAACAACAACGCATGCACCACAACCTGTACATTTGCTATAGTCTACCTTCGGTGTAGCCAGTGGTTGTGCTTCTATTGCACCGTAGGGACAGATATTTATACACTTATCGCAGCCGACGCACTTCGCTGTATCGTATTCTACCTGCTTTGCCCTTTCGATAACCGTGATGGTGTTATTCGCATAACCGAAAGGCTTGAGCAGACTTCGCAACATGGTTACGCGACGCTGGTTCATCACGCTACCTTTGTCGAAGCGACAAAAGTCCTGCTCACACTGAATGACGACAATCTGCTTAATGCCCATAGATAAGGCAGTAATATAAAACACCGAAGGTAGACGGCCAACACAAGGGACTCTCATTAGGATTGGCCGCTCTACGTTCAGTCCTTCAAGGGTGTCCAGCAGTTCCTCGGGCGGGGTGCTACCACGGCAAGCCATCACAAGGCTCGCGCTCTCTCCTGCCCTCTTTGCCTCAATCCCTTCAATTAGTGTATTAGAGCCGTAGTAATATGGCACGATCGCACCCGAAGGACAGGCACTGGCACAGATGCCACATATAGTACACTTATCCAGGTCTATGACTATCTGGTCTTCATGCTGAGAAATAGCTTCAACCGGGCAGACAGAAAGACATACAGTGCATCGGGAGCACAGCTCATCCCGTAACGTTATCGGTAATATCTCTTTTACTACCATTCGTTTCCTCCAGACATTATTTCGGCACTGAACGCCATACTGTTAAGCATTTGTCGAACCATTCTGAATTAACTTAGCCAAACAAAGCTTCTACCTGAGCTAGAATTTGCTCATCAGTGAAGTGGTGCAAGGAAATAGCTCCTGATGGGCAGGCAGCACCGCAGGTGCCACAACCCTTGCACACTGCTTCATTGACATGTGATACCCTCTTCTCATCTCTAGGCTGAAGTTCAATAGCCTGAAAGGGACACAAGACTTCGCAAACCCCACAGCCTGAGCATTCATCCTCATTGACCACTGCATTTATTGCCTCAGCCTTGACATATCCCATTCTCAGGGGACCGGCTGCTTTTGAAGCAGCAGCATAGGCTTGAGAAACTCCTTCAGTTGCGTCTGTGGGCCAGCGTGCTGAGCCACAGACATAAATTCCGTCCATGGCAAACTCTACAGGGTGGAGCTTCAAGTGTGCTTCCATGAAGAAACCAAACTCATCTAAGGATACTTTAAGCATTTTGGATATACTTTGGTTATCCTCAGCAGGAATAAGAGGAGTAGTTAGAACAAGCATATCACAGGGAAGCTCTATTTCCTTTCTCCATAATTCATGGTATACCTTTATGCTTTCAACCTTTTCATCCCCGATAACTTCGGGGGGCCTTTCTAAGCTATATCTAATGAATCTAACCCCTAGCTCCATGGCTTTTCGATAATAAGTCTCAAAGTCTACACCATAAGTCATGAGGTCTCGGTGCAATATCCAGACCTTTGCCTCTGGATTTGATTCCTTGATAAGGAAGGCGTTCTTAATTGCCGTCATGCAGCAGATTCTGCTGCAATAAGTTCTCTCAGGAACCCGAGCTCCAACACAATTGATTATTATAACATTCTGACCCAATGATGCCCCTTTCTTCATTCGCTCCTCTAGTTCCAGTTGAGTCAGTACATTGGTCATCTTCCCATAGCCATATTGACCCGTCGGTTTTAGCGGCTCAGCCCCGACAGCTACTATAATGGTACCTACAGTGAATTGTTCTTCTTTGCCCTTCCCATCCAGATTAATATTGAAGTTACCTATAAATCCAGTCACTTGGCTTACTCTGGATGAGAGATGAGTCTTGACCTTGGGATGGCTTCTAATCTGTTCAACAAGTGGTTTTAGTAACTCCACTGCTTCCTGATTCATAGGGAAAAGCTTATTAATACTGCGGAGAGTTCCACCAAGTTCCGGCTCCTTTTCCACCAAATGTACATCAAAACCTTGATTGCTCAAGTTCAAGGCTGCTTCCATTCCCACAATTCCTCCACCAATCACCAATGCCGAAGGAGCCACCTTCATTTCAATCTCCTCCAACGGCTGCAGCAACCTGGTTTTGGCCACCCCCATCCGTATCAGGTCTCTAGCCTTTTCCGTAGCCTTCTGGGGCTCACGCATATGCACCCAGGAGCATTGGTCTCTTATGTTAACAAACTCGAAAAGATATTTGTTTAAGCCCGCTTCTTCACAAGCAGTTCGGAAGAGCGGCTCATGAGTTCTGGGAGTACAGGAAGCTACCAGGACYCGATTKAGATYGTATTCCTTTATCCCTCTCTTRATYGCYGARATYCCTTCCTCAGAGCAGGTRAACAAATTGCGCYCAGCATGCACTACATCTGGTAGTTGCTTGGCRTATTCCACAACATCYGGRACGTTGACATACGCCCCAATATTTATACCACAATGACAAAYAAAMACTCCAATRCGAGGWTGAGWAAGATYWTTKTCTTCCATGGTCCTTACTTGTCTCCTGCGATAGCCTCAGCAGTTCTACCTGCCGCCCCTGAGGCYTGGGTTACAGAATCCGGGATATCTCGTGGGCTATGAACATAGCCACAGGCGAAAATGCCAGACTTTGTAGTGTCCAGTGGCTGCAGCAATTTGTCTGGAGTCTTTACAAAACCATTTTCGTCTAACTCTATACCTAGTATTTCTGCCAACTCCTCGGTGATTCGGGGGGTCATAGCTTGGGCAAGAACCACCAGTTCTGCCTCAAAGCGCTTTATCTCCCCCGCGGTGGTTTCTTCATACCAGATAATAGGATTATCATTCTCGGAGTTAACTTCGATCCTGCCGGGACGACCCCTGATATAGGTCACATTGTATTCCTTTTTAGCCCTGGCAATGTATTCCTGGAACCTTTTACCCACAGCTCTCATATCCATGTAGAAAATGGTGGATTTTGTCCCTGGATGATGCTCGAAGGCCAGCATTGCCTCCTTGGTCGCATGCATACAGCAGACACTGGAACAATAAGCCTTATTCCTGAGATCCCGAGAGCCGACGCATTGGATAAAAGCTATATTCTCAGGTATCCTGTCATCCGAAGGGCGCTTAAGTTCTCCCATAGTAGGTCCGGAGGCAGCAGTCAATCTCTCATATTCCATAGCTGTGATTACATTCTTTATTCTTCCATAACCATATTCGGTGATACCTGAAACATCATAGAGGTCAAGTCCTGTGGCTAAGATAATAGCCCCCACATTCAAGTCCAGGCGTTCTTCTTTCATGTCATAATTTATGGCTTTTGGCTCACAGAACTCTTCACATGCCTTACATTCCTCTCCAATGAAGTGCGCACAACTATCGGCATCGATCACCGGAACGTTTGGTATAGCCTGAGGAAACGCTATATATATAGGATGTCTTGGTTCCAATCCCACGTTGAATTCAGAAGGTATTGGTATAGGTTTATTCCTTGTGACCTCCTCAATTTTTATGGCATCATTAGGACATACGGTAATGCAAGCACCACACGTCCGGCAGACCTCAGAATAGGTCTCAAAGGGAGGTTTCACTTCTCTCCTTGAACCACGGTTAACAAAACTGATTGCACCCACACCCATTCTTTCATGACACACTCGCACGCATAGACCACAAAGCATACAATCCTCATTTTTCTTCTTAAGCCTTGTCTCTTTAACACCCAATTCTTCGGCTAGTTCCTGTATCTCCTTTGATTTTGGACATCGGGCCAATAGCAGTTCTATCATTAGCTTGCGTCCTCTTATTATCCGCTCAGAATTGGTTCGTACTTCCATGCCCTCCTCAGCTTTGCGGAGACAGGAGGCTTGTGTTACGGTTCTTCCACCCGAGGTTATTTCTACCACACAAAGGCGGCAAGCTCCATAAGGGGTGAGCGCCTTATGATAGCAGAGGGTCGGTATCTCAATGTCGGCTTTCTTTGTTGCCTCGAGTACAGTTGTTCCCTCCTCAACTTGAACCTCTTGCCCATCAATGACTAATGTCACCATTATTTATCACCTCTTCTGGCTATTTAAGCCTCCATAATCAAAATCCAAAAACTACACGAATTTCGGCTGCTACCTAGTCTATTCCTATTGCACCGAGGTTGCAGACGTCATAGCATGTCCCACATTTAGTGCACTTGCTCTCGTCCAAAACCACTGGCTTCTTCTTAGCTATGAACGTTATAGCCTCCTGAGGGCATGCCTTCACACACAAACCACACCCCGGACATTTCTCGTCAATGATGTAATATCGTATTAGCTCACGACAGATACCCCCGGGGCACTTTTTTTCTCTAACGTGTGCTTCATACTCGTCTCGAAAGTAGCGTATTGTACTCAACACAGGATTAGGAGCTGTGCCGCCCAGTGCACACAAAGAGAAATCCCTGACGGCATAAGATAATTCCTCAAGGAGCTCTACGTCACCTGCTTCCCCTCTTCCTTCACTTATGTCAGTCAAAATCTGGTGCATCTGATCAATTCCCTCACGGCAGGAGGTGCACCTACTGCAAGATTCATCTTTGAGAAAACCAAGAAAGTACTTAGCAATATCTACTATACAGGTATCCTCATCCATTACAATCATTCCGCCCGACCCCATTATTGACCCTACTTCAGCCAATCTCTCGTAATCCACAGGAAGGTCGAATAGACTCTCAGGAATGCACCCACCGGAGGGCCCTCCGGTCTGGACCGCTTTGGGTTTCTTCCCGTTCAAGATTCCGCCGCCAATATCATAGATGATTTCGCGCAAAGTCGTACCCATTGGTACTTCTGCTAAACCAGTGTTATTTACCTTCCCTACCACGGAAAACACCTTTGTCCCTTTGCTTTTTTCCGTGCCAATTTTAGAGTACCAATCAGCACCCCGAGCAACTATTACAGAAATATTCGCCCAGGTCCCTACATTATTTATGTTTGTTGGCTTCCCCCAAAGTCCTGATTGAGCTGGAAACGGAGGCCTAATTCTAGGCTCAGGACTTCTTCCTTCAATAGAGGCCATCAAGGCGGTCTCTTCCCCGCAGACAAATGCTCCACTGCCTTCAGTTATCTTTATGCTGAAGTCAAACCCGGAGTTAAATACGTTCTTACCCAGCAGGCCATATTCCTCGGCTTGATTTATAGCGGTCATCAGTTTTTCAACAGCCAAAGGATATTCTGTTCGCACATATATGTGCCCTTCACTTGCTCCAATGGCATAAGCACCAATTGTCATCCCTTCCAGGATGGAATGAGGGTCTCCCTCTAATGTGCTTCTGTTCATATAGGCACCAGGGTCTCCTTCATCAGCGTTACAGATGACATACTTCGGTTCACCTTGGGCGGCTCGACAAAATGCCCACTTCCTGCCTGTTGGAAACCCGGCACCACCCCTCCCCCTCAGCCCAGACCTGGAAATCTCATCAATCACTTGCTCAGGCGTGAATTCAGTAAGAACTCTGTATAGAGAGCCGTAACCCCCGCGAGCAATGTACTCATCTATGTTATCCGAATCTATGAAACCACAGTTTCTCAAAGCAATCTTCAATTGCTTTCTAAAGAAAGGTACCTCTTCATATAATGGTATGTCTTGAAAATCTCCTGACAATTTGTCCAGAGAATACTTTCTCCTCTTTCCCTCAACCACGTACTCTTCCTCCTCCATCTTGCAGAAGGCAAAATCTTTTTTGACCTTGCCTTCTGCTAACTCTGCTACCACTGCTCTAGCCTTCTCCGGCGTCATCTCAGCATAAACTATCCTTGGTTTCCCTGGCATTAGCACATCTACCAGAGGTTCCTTTTGGCAGAATCCAAGACAACCTGTCTGGGCGATTATGACATCCAATCCCCTTTCTTCTACCTCTTCTTTTATTGCGTCGAACACCTCCTGGGCGCCAGAAGCCAAACCACACGTTGCCATACCAACCGTGATTTTGGTTTTATTAGGATAGAGTGACTTTAATCCTCTATCCCTTATTTGCTTAAGGTTAGTCAATGCCATTAACTTCTTATTCATATCCTCATTCATATTCCGATACTGCTCCCTCCACCCTATCTGACCTCAGACGGGCGTGTGTATCGGCGTCAATCCTTATCACCGGTGCTAAGCTACAACAGCCAACACACCGCACAGTCTCCAAAGAGAACTTTCGGTCATCGGTTGTCTCACCAGCAGCTATGCCCAGCTTCCTTTCCAAAGCCTCTAATACTTTTGGCGCACCGCGTACATGGCAACTTGTGCCCAAACAAACCTGAATGGTATGTCGCCCTCTAGGCGTTAGACTAAAAGCATTGTAAAAAGTCGCTATGGTATATATTTGACTTAAGGGAACATTCAATACCTCAGCAACATATCTTAAGATATCCTCAGGCAAATAGTTGTATTCAGCATTAATAGCCTGTAATACAGGCAGCAATGCCCCTTTTTCGTCCTTATATTTGCCTATTATTCCGTCGATTATCTTTAAATCTTCTTCCTTCAGGCGGTCGCGCACAGATGGCACTTCTCGAACCTGCGGCTTCCACGTCACAACGCAGTTAGTTACGCAATCCCCACAGCCAGTGCACTTGGTCTCATCAATATATCTTGGCTTTCTTAACACCTTGACCTCAAAGTTGCCGAGTTCACCTTGCACCTCGGCAAGTTCTGAGTAGGTCAATACTTCGATGTTTTCGTGTCCGTAGCATTCAATCATCTTGGGGGCGAGAATGCACATAGCACAGTCGTTGGTGGGGAAGGTCTTATCCAGTTGTGCCATCCTTCCCCCGATGCTGGGCGACTTTTCCACTAAATATACCTTGAAGCCCATATTGGCCAGGTCAAGTGAAGCCTGAATTCCGGCTATGCCTCCACCGATAACCAGAACGGAATTATTCACTACTTTTGCCTCCTAGTGCGTCAGCTACCAGGGTCGCGATATCCATGACTTTCATTTCTATATTGGTACCTTTCTGGGCGCTTTTATCCGCCATAGCACACTTGAAATGTATCTGACACTTGGGGCAAGACGTAACCAGCACCTCAGCACCGGTAGCCTTGGCTTCAGAGAGTCGCTCTACTCTTATTTCCCTAGAGTAAGAGCTGCAGTTAGTCCAGACACTGGTGCCGCAGCAGATGCTATCGCCACTGTTGTGCTCCATCTCAACCAGATCTATCCCCGGGATAGCCTTGATTATTCCCCTCGGCGGTTCATAAATCTCCAGATGCCTTCCCAGCCGGCAAGGGTCTTGATAAGTTACCTTTTTGATCCCAGGATTGCTTCCCCTCCGTTTTGCCGGGGGCTGCAATGACAGCTTAGACAGGTTTTGAGCTAAAAGTTCGGTGATATGCACTGGCTCACAGTCAAGTTTCACATATTGAGGATAATCAATTTTGAACGTCCGGTAGCCCTCAGGGCAGGAAAAAACTATCTTCTTGGCACCTGATTCCTTTATCATCTGAGCATTGAGCTGAGCTAGCTTCTTGAATGTCTCTACATCCCCGGTCCACAAGAGGTCATGGCCACAACATCTCTCATTAGGAAGTACCATGGGCTCTATCCCTAAAGCGTTGAGTATTTTGATACTATTTCTGGCAATATTCACCGGGCTGACCTCAATATCCTCAAAAACCGGCTGGAAATATGGAGCACAGCCCACGAAATACAATACCTCGCTCTTCTCCGAGGTGCGGCAGCCATCGAGCCAATCCAACCGTCTCTGCTTGATATCAGAGCGAGACATGAGTCTCATTAAGGTATGAAGGGTTCCTGAGTGCG
>DUER01000183.1 GCA_011192075.1 Dehalococcoidia bacterium
CACCACCGGTTTCCTCTATGATTTGCTTAAGAACCTTCTCCTCATACTCTAACTGTTTTTCTGAGGCAAAGCCCCAGAGACAGAGCGCAATCGTATTCGGATACTTCTGCCAGTATCCCTCCTCCAAGAGTCCCCAGTATTCCTCACGAGACTTGGCATACTCATAGGCTAAGCGCTGGGGGTCATATTTTTCCATATTACCCCCAATCTCAGCCTTACCAATCTCATACATGGCATCAATTAGCTCCTTTTCGGTTGGGTAGCTAATGAAATACCACCTGAACCGGTCGGTGGGCAGTTCACACTTCTTCTGGGGTCTTATCCCCTCTGTAGGTAGGAAACGAGGACCCGGCCAGGAATGGAGTTTAATTGCCATCTTGGTTATTATACCCAGCGAACCATTATCTCCGACTATACCCTTGCGCAGATTCCTGAGGTCCGGTCCTGGTCCCTCACCCCAGAAATGTCCGGCGTCTGGACTAGCCAGTGAACCCGTTTTTAAGATTTCCCCGTTGGGTAAGATCCATTCCATGCCCAGTATATTACGGGTGGAAAATCCTGTCCTGTAGGCTGTTCCATGCCACCCATGCCAGGCGTGGTTAGCTAAGGCACTCATGTGCGCGCCAACCAAGGGAACGCCATTGTAAAGTCCTACCTTCATGGCTTCGGCCTGTACTTGGGCATGAGTAACATTAGACTCAATTATGGCATACATGTTCTTCTCATCTATCTCTAGCCGAGTCATCCGCTTAAAGTCAATAATGCACCAGTAGGGTCTGGCGGCTCCCATAAGAGGAAACATCCACCCCCCAGATATAACCGAGAATGGGAACTTATACCTGTTAGCCAGTTGCACTATTGTCTGAACATCCTCCGTACTCCCGGGTAAAGCGATGAACTCCGGGCCCCGTTTACGGCGTAAGAGACTTACACCAAACATATCCCTACTGTAAGCCAGAAGTGTTGCCCGGCCATCAGAAACATTACCCTCTCCCAGTATATTGACCAGCTCACCATATATTAGCCCATGTTTTTCGTCTCCTAATGGCATTTTAGGTTGCCTCCTTCAGATTGCTTGCTCGACAAGCTCAACAATATCGATAACCTTCATTTTGTCACCCATGCTCATAACCGCGTCAGTTAAGCTTCTCTGGCACCAGGAACAGGCGGTAACGATAGCTTCGGCACCAGTCTCCTTGGCTTCCTTAATCCTCTCCGTGGCGGTAAAGTTATTGAATTCCGGGTAGGCGTCGATGACGCCACCGCCAGCACCGCAGCACCACGAATACTCCTTAATCCGGTACATTTCGGCTAGTTCCACACCGGGGATACTCCTAATAACATCCCTAGGCGGTTCATAGACACCCATGATGGGCTCACCTGGAACGTAGTAGCCGGGAGCCTGTGCTAGGCGCCTACCCAGGTGGCAAGGATCATGGTAGGTAACTCTCATCGGGACATTCTTGGTAAAGTTGACCTTGCCCTCTTTTATTAAGCGGTCGATATACTCGGTAATATGGAGAACTTCAAAATTTGACCCGAGGTCAGGGTAAAGGCGTTTCATAGCATAGTAGCCATCGGCACAGGTGGTAACCACAGTTTTGACCCTGGCGTTCTTCCAGGCCTCAATGTTATTCTCAGCATATTTGGTAAATTCCCCGCGATAACCCATCTGGTAGGCTCTTCCACCACAGCATGTTTCATCCTTTCCCATAATGCCAACATCGACGCCGGCATTTTTAAGCAGCATAACCGCTCCTCTAGCCACCTGCCATAGTTCCTCGTCAAAGCACGGGCGGCAGCCAGCGTGGAAGACGACTTCACCTTCCTCGGTGGTCAGGTCTTTTACATCCAGTCCCTCAGCCCACTTGCCTCGGTCAGCTTTAGGTTGCATCATCATGTTGTCCTCTTTCCTGAGGTTATCGATGATAGGCATAAACTGAGGCAGGAGTTGACCATCTTCGACACACTTAGCCCTAATCTCAAGCATTACCCTTAGGGGCTCCATATCCTGGACACSCTTRCACATRGCATCACARCCRCCRCAMRWGTTRCACTTRTAMAWKATGTCCARTAKYKCWGGKKMATCMTCRTAKKTYARRKYTYCGTCTATCARTGCYARYGARASRTCCATYCTGCCCTGGCAGGAGTAAGCGTCGAAGAGATAATATAGACTTGAAGGRCARATYTTRGCAAAYCGGGCRTYTTTRACTTCCCACAGGTCTACCCACTTGCAGGTAGAGCATCGGGCGCAGTTCCAGGCKAYYTTCCTCATGTCCCAGTAGTATTTTCTATTCCAATCGTCTGTAGGTAAAGACAATTYTCTYTCTTTTTCTGTGACCATRTGYCATCSTCTCYTTTTTAYAGACACAATTTACCCGGGTTTAGGATGTTRTTGGGGTCRTAGGCATTTTTGACYACCTTAAGGGCATGRGTATAGCAGGCGGCTCGGCTATAGACCATGTCAGCCCAGGGACCATAGGGGGTAGTGAAGAAGCCGCCCATACTGATAGCCCTTTCGCTGGCTTCTAGATAAAGACTATGCACTAAATCTACCTCATTGGCATCCTTAGGGTCGCAGTGGAAGCCGAACTGGCAGAAGCAGGCTCGTGCTCGCTCCAGTGGCTGTAGATATATACCTATGTCCTTGGTTGGGTATCCGTATTTAGCTGCCACCTCATCCATGGCTTTGGTAAACTCAGGGACTCTGTTTAGAGTGGTGTGGAAGAAGATATCATGACATGAGCCCTTATAGCGAAACTTCCAATAGCCATCCCCTGGCCATGGTTTTCGCAATAGTTTCAAAATAATAGTTTCAAGTCCTGAGATGCTGGCTACAGTGTGCAATACTTGAAAATGGAGCCCTGAGGCAACCTCCATTAGGGCTTCTTCCTCATATTCTATCTTTTCTGCTGGCAGCCGGTGTAAGCCTGACAAGCAGAGAATGAGGGTCCATGGGGGAAGTGTTTCCCGTAAGGTTCTGAATTCATCGGGCCACTTTTCTGCCAGAATCGCAGCCAGATTGAAGTCGTTTAAGACTAGGCATTCACTACCCAGCATGCGTCGCTGTATCCAGTATATGGGTTCAGCGATGTCCTCAATCCTCTCAAACGGTATAAAGAAGACCTTATCCATGGTAGGCAAATACTCGGCCTTTACATTTGCCCAGGTCATAATCCCTAAGGTTCCCTGAGCTCCCAGCCACAGCCTTGCGCCTGGAATCATCGCATCAGGGGCAATCTGCCCTTTCATGCCCTTACCGAGCGCACTACCCGTCCAGAACATCTCACCGTTAGGTAGAACCATTTCGGCGGTGAGTAAGGTGTCACTATATTCGGTCTTGCAGATGAGTATAGGTTCCCTCTCCAGAGCACTGGTGAGGACTGACTTTGATGGGTGAGGTAACAATGGATTGCAGACCATTAGTCCCTGCTTTTCCAGTTCGTCCTGTACCTGAGCCCAGGTAACACCCGGCTCAACCTTCACCCTTTTATTACGAGCGTCAATCTCCAAGATTTTGTTCATTCTGGCAAGGTCAACTATGATACCTCCCTCACTGGGTATGCCAGCCCCGTAGAAACTAACACTTGAAGAACGAGGTGTTATCGGTATTAGGTGTTCGTTGGCATATTTTACTATCAGCTGGACTTCCTCCGTACTCTCGGGGTAAACGACACAGCTTGGTCTCCTCGGCTGCACAAAGCTGTAGTCTTTTGAGTATTTCTCAAGTGTCTCGGGGTCATCAGAGACATATTCCGGGCCGACAATCTCGAATAAATCCTGTTTCAGACCCATATTTTACCTCCGGATTCTGGCTGATTATTTGGCTCGGGATTAGATTGTTCAAGGACAGTGGTCTCTAATCAGCCATATTTGGCTAGATGCGTCATCAAGATTAAAACCCACTCCATTCGGTACCACCATCCACCACGATGGTCTGGCCGGTAACAAAGTCAGCGTCGTCAGAAGCGAAGAACAGAGCCGGACCGGCTATATCCTCTGGATATTGGGAACGCCTGATGCAGCGCAAGGCAATCATTGCTTTATCTGCCTCATCCTCGTGCCCCTTAATACCATCCATCTCTACGCTGGCTTCGGTTAAAACGTATCCAATAGCGAGGCAGTTGACACAAATATTATTCCGTCCTAATGCCTTAGCTTCCCCCCTGGTGATGGAACAAACACCAGCTTTGGTGGTAGTGTAGGGGAGCATACCCTGATAGCCTTGGTGGACAGTAGCGGTACTAATATTGATAATCTTACCCTTGCCTCGCTGTCTCATGTGGGGGGCTACCGCCTTGGTACACTGCCAACCCCCGACTACATTTATTTCAAAACTGTTTCTCCACTGTTCCAGAGGCCAGGTATCCCAACCTTTGTGCCCATGCCCGCCATAGAAGGCAGCGTTATTAACCAGAATATCAATGCCGCCAAATTCGTCTACCGTCCTCTGTACCATTTTGTTGACTTGCTCTTCATCTCGTATATCTACCGCCATGGCAATAGCTTTTCCCCCAGCGTCCCGAATTTCCTTGGCCGTTTCCTCAGCCTTAGCTAATGTCCTTTGCGCCAACATAACCGCAGCGCCCTCTTGGACAAACCTAACTGCAATAGCCTTACCAATCCCCTGCCCGCCTCCAGTAATAATAGCCACCTTGTCCTTTAACCTCATTTTCCCAATCTCCTTTCTTTAATTATAGTCTTAGAGAAACTAAACCTACAGATGAGTTATCAAACTACCGTTTGTTTGATAACTTAGCAGACTTGCCTTTCTTTGTCAAGCCTGCGGTGGCTCTTTAAGCCTCAATTTACGTTAGCACAGATTCTTCAGTTTGACAAGTATCAGCCACGCAATTAGTATTTGAAGAAGCGCGAGCCAGTGCTCAACTTCATTTGGGGGTCAACGGTGTCTGAGGCAATGGAAGGTAAAGAATCTCGTAGAGACCAGATACTAAAAACTGCGACCCGGATTTTTTGTGAGAAGACCTATCATGGGACAACGCTTCAAGAAATTGCCAACGCTGTTGGAATGCTTAAGGGCAGCCTTTACTACTACATTACTAGTAAGGAAAAGCTGCTGGCTAATATTATTCTGGACGCACTCCAAACATTAAACGAAGATTTACTACGGGTGGAGAATGCAGACTTAACTCCAGTGGAAAGGCTGAGACAAATTGTCAGGGAACATGTCAAGTTCAATGCTAAGTATAGGGAAGTGGGAACTTTGTTTTTGACGGAGAGGAATACTATTTCTTCATTAGATGAGATGGACAAAATGATGCAAATTTTTGAGCGGCGCGATAAATTAATAGCCAGGACGTTGAGAGAAGCAATTGAAGCCGGCGTATATCGACCGGTGGATATTAGAATTACCTCGTTGGCTATAGTTGGGCTGTGCAACTCGGTATTATTCTGGTACCGACCGTCTGGACGCCTTTGTGATGACGAGATTTCAAATACTTTTTTTGAACTCTTACACCAGGGCTTATCTGCGGCATCATAACCTGAGAAAACGATTCCTGGGTGAAGTCTGACTGTTTATCCCTCGGTAGTGGCAAGCCCTGACCATCGGTATGAGAGGTTATGCTCAATATTAAATAGGTCAAGAACTCTGCCTATGGTGCTATTGATGATGTCATCAATAGCCTTGGGTTTGTTATAAAAGCTGGGGACGGGGGGGAATATAATGGCTCCCATCTCTGTTAATTGCGCCATACTCCTTAGGTGTCCTAAATGAAGGGGGGTCTCCCTTACCACCAGGACTAACGGCTTTCTCTCTTTTAGAGAAACGTCACCGGCTCGGATTATTAGGTTTTCGGCATATGAGTTAGCCAGAGCGGACATCGTCTTTACCGTACAGGGTGCTATTATCATGCCATCTCTCTGGAAGGAGCCGCTAGATAGAGATGCCCCAATATCATCTATCTCGTAGGTAAAATTAGCTAACGCTCTGACATCATTTGGCTCGTAGTCTGTCTCATATTTAATGGTCTCCTCACCGGATTTTGAAATTATGACATGCGTCTCTACCACCTCTATTTTAGATAAAACCTCAAGCAACCTGATACCGTAGATTGCTCCAGTAGCCCCAGTAATCCCTATTATCAGTACCATTTATTATCCCCCTTGCCGTCTGTCCGCTTGTCTCCTTTATGGGTTGCATTATACCCTGTCAGGGCTATGGCAATCAACCTCGCCCATATCTCGCTTTCAACTTGGAAGTATTACAGACATTGCCCACATGGCTGATGGATTGTGTTTCAGTCGTGAATGTTTATGAACCTGTGTTAATATTAATGGGTATTTATACTTACCTGCTTAAGTAGTAACACCTAAAAAAATTGACACTGTTTGAACTAATATGCTACAATGCGGTCGATTTCATTGGGGAATGGGACGAGATAACATTATAACTAAGGAGGTAAAGATGGAGGTAAGCCGAAGAGATTTTCTGAAAATGGCTGGAGCTGGGGTGAGTGGCATTGTTATTTTTCATGCGGTGGGTTCGAAAAGAGGTCTAGCCGCCTCGCCCGAAGCCTTTCCATTAAAGAAACGAATTGGTGAGAAGACCACTATATGTCCCTATGATGCTACGGGCTGCGGTTTTATCGTTGCTGCTGAGGGGGACCAGGTCATTAACATTGAGGGTGACCCTGATCATCCCATAAACCGAGGTGGCGCTTGTGCCAAGGGAGCCAGTCTGTCACAGCTTCACACTGTCGATGGTGAGATTAACCCACGGCGGCTGACCAAGGTTCTCTATCGCTCCCCAGGAGGTAGCGAGTGGGAGACCAAATCTTGGGATTGGGCAATTGAGCAAATTGCCAGCCGCATAAAGGAAACTCGCGACACTAACTGGACATCCAAGGATAACGCAGGCTATGTGGTGAACCGCACTGATGGCATTGCCTCAGTCGGGGGTGCAGCGCTGGACAACGAAGAGTGTTACTTGCTGGTGAAAGCACTGCGAGCCCTAGGGCTGGTCTATGTTGAACATCAGGCCCGTATATGACACTCCTCTACCGTCGCCAGTTTGGCGGAAACGTTCGGCAGAGGAGCCATGACCAATCACTGGAGTGACGTCGGTAACAGCGATTGCATTATGATGATTGGATCTAACCCGGCTGAGAACCACCCGGCTTCCTTCGGTTGGGTAACAGAGGCTAAGGATAAAGGGGCTAAACTCATCAGCGTTGACCCCCGCTTTACCAGAAGCTCTTCCAAAGCTGATATCTATGCCAAGATGAGGTCGGGCACAGACATAGCTTTCATCGGAGGCATAATAAAGTACGTACTCGATGAGATAGAACGGTACCCCGAGAACTACAATATGGTCTATGTGACAGAATATACTAATGCCTCCTTCCTTATTAACCCCGCTTTCAAAGGAGCGGCTGATCTGGATGGCTTATTCTCAGGGTATGACTCATCGAAGAGATCGTATGATAAATCTTCCTGGCAGTACCAGGTAGATGAGAACGGCATACCCAAGATGGATAAGACTCTAAAAGACCCCAACTGTGTCTTCCAGATTCTGAAGAAGCACTTTGCTCGCTATGATGCTGATATGTCTTGCAAGATCACGGGGACACCTAAGGATACCTATCTTGAGATTTGCCAGACATATGCGGCTACGGGTAAGCCCGGGAAAGCAGGCACTATCATGTATGCCATGGGCACTACCCAGCACACCAATGGCACGCAAAACATCCGTAGCTATGCTATGCTCCAGCTCTTACTGGGCAATATTGGTGTCGCGGGAGGTGGTATTAACGCCCTAAGAGGAGAATCCAACGTACAGGGCTCGACTGACATGTGTCTGCTGGCGCATATCCTGCCCGGGTATCTCAAGCAACCGACTAACGTAGATACAACCCTACAGAAATTGCTAGAGCGGGTTACCCCAAAATCCAATGACCCCAAGAG
>DUER01000184.1 GCA_011192075.1 Dehalococcoidia bacterium
CCGGATTGGTAACCGGTGATTTCCCACAGATTTGACTCATTGAACCGGCTATTCCCGGATAGCCGGCCATGGGGCCAGTCATAAACGTCAATCGATTCTCCGGGTTAAAAGCCTTAGCTTCCGGCGATACTTCATCCCAGTATATCTTAGCAGCAATGCCTCTGCCCCCGATGAATCTATCAGCATAATCAAATGTTGGCACATCGCTCATACTTGATGAGGAAAGGTCTGCTTTCAATATTTTCCCAGCATACCCGAATTCACTAGCCATTTTTTCTCCTTCCTGCTCAATTATATGCAATTGTATACCCAATTTCTCTCTGGCACAAACACCTTAAGTTTTCACCTATTTTTTAAATGATTTAATTAAAAACCATTTAAAAAGGTATGAAACAGGCCACTAAATGCACCTCTAACATGTACAAAATACCTCCTGCATACTGAATTCATCCCAAGTTTCAGATGGGATTTTAGCTGACAAATAGCTAACGGACAGAACGCAAAAGGATAATACAAAACGGTACTCTACGAACAAACTAAGATTTTCCGGTAGACAGAAAAACACTAAACTGAACGTAAGGGGACTATTTGGGACATCGTCTAACAGACTTCTAATCAGGGTGTCAAGACACTAGGTCAACCGACACCCTGATTTTATTGTATTTTAGCCGATAAATTAATAGTTAGGATCTTTTATTAAGTATTGTTGATAGATAGTCTAACAATATAACTAGAACAAACAGAGCCTTCTTTACCTCAGAACCTAGCACGACTACCGTCAAGGCGAGTTAATATTCCTATCCTTTGATATTTAACAAAGAGAGGGGAATATACCCCTATGCTCATAGTAAGCCGAAGTGTCGTCACAGAAAGCCTGCTCGGTTATTCTGCTGGCGCAGGTGGTCTGCACATACCACGGAAGAAGCCACGGTGTATACGGCCGCCAAACTTCATCGGGAGGTCTTCAGGCCTTGAATCCCACCACTCTTTAAGTGGCTCTTTTTGTTCATCGGTCAGACTAGGTCTTGAATCCCGCCATTCCTTAAGTGGCTCTTTTTGTTCATCGGTCAAACCAGGCCTTGAATCCCACCACTCTTTAAGCGCCTCTTTTTGTTCATCGGTCAGGCGCTGAGGGTATTTTTCTATAGCTGCTTCTCGCATCTGGGTTTTCGCTTCAGTAACGGCCTCTTTTAACGCTTCAGGATTATCAATAGTATCGCCGCCCGATTTCTGTTCGTAGAGTGCCACGACTTTATCTATGAACTCCACGAACTTGGCCGTAGAACCATCATCTCCGTCGTCAGCAAGAGCTATCCCACCGAGACTGCCGAATAGCAGAACTCCCGCTAACACCACTCCAACAATCAACTTCTTGCTTCGCCACATACCTATCTCACCTCCTTTGTAATTTGATTTCTGTCTTAATTATATCATTATATATATCATTATATCAGCCGATTGTTAAAATCCAGTTAAGATTCTTAGAGAATACCTCCCTGGGGAGGGATTGATTATATCACTAGTTCTTGAAATATTACTTTGTGACTTTTTGTAACCTTGTACTAAGCTATTATCGGAACAATTGACACCCTGACTTAGGTTCAAGGTGTTCCCCAGTACTACCAGCTTCTTCTAAAGTGGTATAATACTGCCGAAAATATGGGAGGTGGTCGAGATGAAAGTAGAAAAGATCGATTTTGTTACTTTTTTCGTCAAGGACTTGGATAAAGCAGTGAAGTTCTTCAGTGAGTTATTCGAATCTGAGTTCATCGAACCCTACCCAACAGCAGTCGATACCAAAGAAACCTTAGACAGCCTTTGCATAAACCTAGCAGCACCGCTAACACAGGACGGACCATCCGCTAAAATCATGACAACCAAAGGAGAGGGATTATTTTCGGTTGGTTTCAAGGTTTCTAATATTGACAAAGCCGTTGATGAGCTTGAATCCCGGGGCGTAAGGCTGGTGGGTCGGGAAAAGATAGGCAGCGCCGAATACGCCGTTTTTCATCCCAAAGATACATTCGGGGTGATGCTATCGGTGATAGAGTACAAAGATAAGGATGCAGCGACTGCCTTTACCAGCAGGGCGTAACCTCATATTGCTGACTTGGGGGCAACTGCTTCACATCCTGTTCTGTAAACACTACTGCCAAGGCCCGCCTTTCACGCAGCCTGTTCAAAATCAATTTCGGTGTGATGTAGTTGGGGTCTCCCCCGCCTCCACCAGGTAGTAGTAACAACGCTAGCGGTAAAACGCTAGCGTTGTTCTAATTTACTGTTTTGAAGAACTAAAACATTATGTCAACTAATTATTCCTCTGCCCTACCCGTTATTGTTGTGAAATAATATTAATCAACAGGTCGCACAACCGTCGAACCTATAACCCGAAGGTCGTTGGTTCGAATCTAACTTAAGAAGTGGTACAACTACTGGGGGCAGGTCACCAATTCAGAATTGGGTTTTATGCTTGGATATGGACCAAGAATCTTTCCTGACAAAGATGAACAGATTGTACCAGATGTCGAGGTAAAGATGTCTTCCGAAGATTACATGTCCGGTCGAGATGTTGTATTAGAACGAATATTCGCTTATTAAATATTACGCCAGAATGTGCAATAAAGGAAGAATTTTAGCTAACAAAAGCAAGTGCATGAGATCGTTAAAAACCTTTAACGAGGAATAAGGTATTATTTTCGTTTTCTCTTCACCCAGGAGAAACGAATCTTCTTACCGCTATGTTTCTTATTCTTCTTACTTACGTTCTCTATAAAGATTTTTAGATCTGTAAGAGATTTATCAACCATTGCGAATTATTTCCTTTACTTTTTGTACGTTAGAAACCAAACAGTATTGTATCATCCATTTGGGTATCCAAGCAATTACGTAGTGGGCAAATGCCAAAGGTCATTTCTGCCTGTTGGGAGTGAGAAGGAAAGGATGGCCTTCTCGTTCAAAGTTAGGGACATACTTTTCTGATGCCCCCATTTCCTGTATCCAACCATTTTCTATTCCTACGTCAGATAGTAACAAGAGAACCTTTTCATACTCAGTTACTGAAATCGTTCTGGAAAGCAAGGGGATTCGCTTTGCCTGGTGTAACGGTAAGTATTGAGACATTATGCTAACCGCTACCGTGGGAGAAAGCTCCCGAGCTAGCCAGATTAGTGATTCCTCACTACCTGCCAGCCCGTTGGGCAGAATAAGATGGCGCACAATTAATCCCCGTTGCGCCAAGCCAAAATCATCCACTACCAAATCCCCAACTTGCCTATGCATCTCTTTGATAGCTTGGCGAGCCTGTGCTACATAATCCGGAGCGTGCGAGAACTTTTTAGCCCAGTCATCAGAGGCATATCTTAAATCAGGCAGATAAATATCTATTATACCGTCGAGCTCTCTTAGAGAGGCAATAGAATCGTAGCCATTAGTGTTGTAGACTAGTGGTACTCTAAGCCCCATAGACACAGCTTCTAGGACTGCCCGAACCAATTGGGGAACAAAGTGAGAGGGCGAAACAAAATTAATATTGTGGCAGCCAAGTTCATCTTGAAGGTAGAGCATACGTTTAGCTAGGGTATGGCAATCTACACTCTTTGATTTTTGCTTTTCCCAATTCTGACTTATCTGGTAGTTCTGACAATAAACACACCTCATATTACAATTACCAAAGAATACCGTGCCTGACCCCCTGCTTCCTGATATAGCGGGTTCTTCTCCCTGATGAGCGCAGACCGCTGAGACAATAGGAAGATGACCCGAATGGCAAAAACCCAGTTCATTTTCTAACCGATCGACATGGCAATCCCTGGGACAGATATCACAGGAGGCTAACTGAGCTTCAAGTGCATAAGCTCGGTGTTCTAATTCACCAGAGCGATATAGAGTAATATAGCTTGATTCCATGGATACCATAGGCATCGCTAGCAATATTGGCACGACCACTGAACCGAGTTTTTCACCTTCCGATGCTACAGCTACCAAATCACTTCCCCAAATGCAATCTTACTTGGCTGCTGCTGCTTTCTTGGCTGCCCTTTCCTTAGCACGAGCTATTATAAGTTCGCATGGTTTCTGGGTGCATCTCCTACCAGATACTTTACTGGACACCAGTTTATGGAGCACCAGCCCGAATTTGCCGTGTACTTCTGGTCTTTCCGGTCCCAGGCCGTAATAGTCCCGGTCGGTCACTTTCTCCAGCACACCTTCCATGACCACCGTGGTACATGGCTTCTTTAGATTGGTCTGCGCTCTCGTTCGGCAGAAGGTATAGCAAATCTTCGGGTTTTGCTCAAGACACTGCATTTTTCTGCCGTAAGGCTTAGTTATCAAGCCTATCAGTACGTCGCCACGTCTATAGGTATTGCCCATTGGAATAACATACGGGTCATCACCGGCAAACGCCAGCATTCCGGTGCCGGTCCCCTCTATTAGTAACTCGTCTATCTCCCTTTCGGTCAATTCTGCGGTATATATTGTCATCGTTAATCCTCCTTTTGAGTAGAGACTAACTATTTTCCCCCGAAATATTGTTGACCTGCCCCCAGAAAGGATACCACCCTTTAAGTTAGAGTTGCCGGCATAATAGTCTCAGGAGCAGGCGACCGGTAACCTAACGAGCTATGAAGACGTACCTGATTGTACTCTCTTCCCCACTGCTCAATCAATACCCTGGCTTCAGTTAAGGTAACAAAAACCTTCCTTTTTACATTGACAAATTCTCCAGGTAGGACTACACTCAAGTTCCAATATACAAACTAATCTTAAAACAATAGAGATTGGGTAGGGAAGATGAGGAAACAACAAGGGCACTAGAATCGTCATTTTTAGCGATGGCTGGTGCCCTTTTTTATTTATCAGCAGGATTTATAAAGTTACTTGACAACGTTTCTGTCAATTTTTTATAAGTGAGGTGAAATATGGAATATCGTAAGCTGGGTAACTCAGGGCTTAAGGTTTCACAGATTGGATTGGGAGGTAACCCTTTTGGTCAGTTTATTGATGAGACAACTTCCATTGCGGTTATCAATCACGCCTTGGATATGGGTGTAACATTCATCGATACCTCCGATTTATATGGAGCCGGAAAGTCTGAGGAGTTTATAGGTAAGGCAATAAAGAACAAACGCTCTCAAGTCATTATTGCCACTAAATTCGGTGTCCCTATAGGCAAAGGACCCAACGAAGGAGGTGGATCACGGTACTATATTATGAAAGCATTAGATGCCAGCTTAAAGCGTCTCCAAACAGATTACATTGACCTTTATTATATGCACCTGCCAGATCCATCCACTCCGATTGAAGAGACCCTGCGGTTTATGGATGATCTAGTTCGGAATGGTAAAGTACGCTATATTGGTTGTTCTAACCTCTATGCTTGGGAGCTATGTGAGGCGCTGTGGACATCTAAAACCAATGGTCTAGCGTCCTTCATAGTGATAGAGGTACGATATAACATGTTAGAACGACAAATTGAGACTGAGTTATACCCCTGCTGTCAGGCAAATAATATTGGAGTGATACCCTGGGGGCCACTGTCTGGTGGTTTCCTTACGGGTAAATATCCTAAGGCAGAGATGCTCACAATACCCCAGATGTACGACTACATCATGACCGAATCGAATTGGAAAAAGCTGGATAGATTGAAGGACTTTGCCGCTCGATGTAATCACACTATGGGAGAACTAGCTATTGCCTGGCTCCTAGCACGAGAGCGTATTAGCTCTGTCATTGCTGGTGCCATAACGACAGAGCAACTTTCGGAGAATGTGGTAGCGGCAGAATGGAAGTTAACAGCCGACGAGCTTAGCCAGATAGAACAGATTTGTGACATTCGACCACTTACCATGCCATTTAGATAAAAATATTCACTATACCTGCTTGTCAGGTATTATAGAATGGTATTTATGAAGTTGAGTGATAAAAAAGAGGTAAGATATAGTTATTGTTTTTGGATATTGACAAACTCCCAAGACAAGACTAGATTAATCAACTATAGCAGTAACCCTAACTTAGAGAGTGGAATAATTATTGGGGGCAGGCCATGTGATAAATAGTATCCGCAAATTATTTTAAAGGAGGTCTTGCTATGAGAAAGATGGCTGAAAAGGAGATAAGAGATTTCGTAGAGGAATGGGCGTGGGGGACAATAATTGCCGTTGATGGGGATAAGCCATACGCTATTGAGGTTTCTTATGGTTCAGACGGGAAGTACATATACTTTGGGTCTCGTCCCAATGGGAAAATGGCAAAATGCATTAGAGAAAATCAGAACATCATATTTAAGGTCTGCGATGCAGATAAATTCTATCTTACGTGGAGGGCCATAAGCGTGTTTGGTAAAGCAGAGCGGCTTACTAAAAGAGAGGATATCCTGTATGGGATGAAGATGATAGCAGAAAAGCTAATATTTACTACCAAAAGGACTAGCAGAACCGAAGAGCAACTTCAGGCAATCGGCGAGATGTTGGCTGCCAATCCTGAAGCTGGAGGACCACTCAGGATTGCTATAGAGAATTTTAGTGGGGTGACAAGTCCTTGAGGGGACAGAATTCCAGTTATGGTGTCTATCTAGCTTTAAAGTGGGCGGTACTGTACGATAGGCAGAACTTTTGAATTGGCTTTCGGCCTATCTGTTTAGGCCAATTAGTACCTGACTTTTAATCAGGGTGTCACAGGTTCGAGACCTGTACGGCCTGTCGCACACTATATCCCACTAAATCATATTATCGCCCATTGAACATTCTTGGGGATATCAGCGTGTATGGACAAAAAGCTATCCTGCTGAGGAATTTATATTTGACGAGTCCACAGTGAGGAATATGGTTGGGGGTTTTGGAGGATATGTTCAAATAAAAAGCCAACTTAAAGGTTCCACCTATCGTACAGTACCGCCCCCTATTTTTGATCAGTCGTAATTTGATCCACGGTTAACCTGGTATATCTCTATTCCGGTTCTTCTTTACACTTCTCCTGTCTCCATTGGATAGTAAATCCCATACCGGCAAGAAGAAATCCGATAATGGTAGCAATATACAGTCCGATTCCTACCCAGTCATCGGGCAACCTGCTAATATACCTGGCAAGACCTACCACTTGCAGAATAGAGACTACCATTAGACATGCTGCGCCAATAAAAAAAACCCGTTGATTTTTTCATTTCTTCTCATCTATTATACATCTTTTTCAACTCGTAGGTTAGTGTTGCCTCATCATAGCGGCCCTGTTTGGCTAACTTCTTTCCCTGGTCGGAGTATCCTTGAGCCGTGTCTACCCCTTGGCTTCCACAGCCCACAATGATAATACCGACGAAGAGAACCTATGCGAGAGAAATACCCACTAACCTTTTCATTATGCGTTTCAAATATTGGGACTGAGGTATAATGCTTCGTATGTCAATAGAGGGAAAATCACAACATTTAGAAGTGTCACTAAATTATGATATAGCAGCAAAGCGTGATGAAAGCTGGCATGAGGTACAACTATTACACGAGTGTCTACCTGAAATTGACCGCGATAGCATTGACTTAACTGTGCACTTCTGTGACCGGGTTTTCCGATATCCTGTGATCATTTCCGCACTGACAGGTGGTACTCCGAAATCAGCTAGCATTAATGAAATCTTAGCTCGCGTAGCAGAACATTTTGGTATTGGCATAGAGTTGGGAAGCCAATCTGCTTTATTTGATTCTCCAGAATTAGAATATAGCTACAGCATTGTAAGAAAAGCAGCTCCTGACGCTTTTCTTGTGGCTAATATAGATCTGGGCTATGCCTTTCCGATTCTGAACATCTTTGTGCCACATGAAGGACATATGCCTTGAGTTGCCGGCTTGCCATTCTTCATCGTTATTGCTTTTGGATCTTTCATTTCTTTCTTGGCACGG
>DUER01000185.1 GCA_011192075.1 Dehalococcoidia bacterium
AGCAAGAAGTAGAAACCCCAGTAAAACAAACCGAGGGGCAGTGCGGTATTTGGACTAAACAGATTCATAATGTTGTTAGCTAGATTGGGGTCAGCAGTAGCTGGATTGGCAAAATAGCTGGCTATGATACCAGGAAAGATAACCAGGGACATGGCAAAGATAAGGGGTATCATCCCGGCGGTATTTACCCGCAGTGGGATGTGGGTGGTACCCGATTGCCTGAGCATACGACCCCCCCGAAAGACACTGCGAGCATATTGGACGGGAATGCGGCGGTGGGCTTCGGTAAAGATGACTATGAAGGCGATGGTGGCTAAGGCCAAGATAACATAGCCGACTACACCAAGAAGTTCTGTCCTTGCGAAGACGCTCCCCCGAATAACCATATCACCAAAACCAGCCACGATGCCACCGAAGATTATTATAGATATACCATTACCAATGCCGTATTGAGTGATGAGTTCACCTAACCAAACCAGAAACATAGTGCCGGCTATCATTGATAACACCATTGTTGCTATGGGCAGCACTGCAGTGCTACCGATAACACCCTCACGCTGGAGAAGCATTAGTTGCCCGTAGCCCGAGAGACCGGCTAAAGGGACAGTGAGCCAGTGGGTAATCAGGTTAATCTTATTCCTGCCGGCTTCTCCTTCCCGGGAGAGGGCTTGTAGCCGAGGAATGACCGGCACCATTAGTGTCATAATAATTGACGCCGTTATGTAGGGATAAACTCCCATAGCGGCTACACTCATCACCCTCATGGCACCGCCGCTAAACAGGTCAAGCATACCCAGCAGTTGGTTTCGGGCAAATAGCTCCTCCAAAGCAGTAAGGTCGACCCCAGGCAGGGGCACGTGAGCCACGAAGCGGAAGATTACTAGAATGCCTAGGGTAAGGAGAATCCGACGCCTTAAATCTGGTAGACTGAAGGCGTCAAGCATTGCCTGGAACAAACGTGGCCTAGCTTGTCTTTGCCGCATACCCTACCTCCTCCACTTTGCCCCCGGTGGCCTCAATCTTGGCTTTAGCCGCGGTAGAGAATTTATTAGCTCTTATTAAAAGAGGATGATTAATATTGCCCTCAGCCAGGATCTTAATTGGGTATTGTAGAGATTTTACCACCCCAGCGGCGACCAATCTTTCTGGCGTAACCTCACTCCCGGCGTCAAAAATATTAAGCTTATTTAAGTTAACAATGCTATACTTGATCCTGAAGATATTGACAAAGCCACGCTTTTGGGGCAGGCGCTTAATCAAAGGCAACTGCCCGCCTTCAAAGCCGCGGCTCATCTTATAGCCAGCACGGGACTTCTGTCCTTTACAACCCCGCCCTGAATAAGTGCCATGTCCACTACCGTCCCCCCGACCGACTCGTTTCCTGCTTCTTTTTGAGCCTGGGGCCGGGGATAGGTTATCCTGCCTCACGGCTTTCCTCCTCCACCTTAATTAGATGTCTCACCTTGTTTATCATGCCCCTAATTGAAGGGCAGTCATCATGGGTAACAGTCTGATTTAGTCGATGAAAACCGAGAGCCTTCAAGGTTTTCTTCTGCACCTTGGCATAGCCAATACCGCTTTTAACCCAGGTGATATGTAATTTAGCCATCAGTTGCCGTCTCCCTGACTTTAAGGGTTGACTTGCGTTTGGCTACCTCCTCTTTTGGCTGTTTAAGCTGGCTAAGGGCAAGAATCGTTGCCTTAGCTGTGTTAAGCTTATTTGAGCTCCCCAGCGATTTGGTCAGAATATCCTTGATTCCGGCGGCTTCGACCACAGCTCGGATACTACCACCAGCAATAACACCTACGCTGGGGGCGGCTGGTTTTAACAAGACTTTAGCTGCTCCATATTTAACCATTATTTGATAAGGGATAGTGTTACCAGATAATGGTACTTCAATCAGATTCTTTCTGGCAATAGCGTTCGCCTTGTTAATGGCTGCTGGCACCTCATTAGCCTTACCCACGCCAATGCCGACATGTCCATTACCGTCCCCGGTTACCACTAAGGCACTGAAACTAAGGCGTCTTCCACCCTTGACCACCTTAGATACACGATTGATATAAACCAGCTTGTCGTTTAGGGTTAGTTCTGTTGGGTCTATTTTGTTTAGTTGTGCTTTCATCTTAGAATTTCAATCCTGTCTGGCGAGCTGCCTCGGCTAGGGCTTTAACCCGACCGTGATATTTGTAGCCACCACGGTCGAAAACGACCTGGTTTATTCCGTTAGCCAGTGCTCGTTTTGCGACTAAAGAACCGACGAGCTCTGCCCTAGCTGTCTTTGCTTTGCCGTCTAGCTGATCTCTTATCTCGGGGTCAAGGGTTGAGGCGGAGGTCAGGGTGTGCCTCTCTGAGTCATCAATAACTTGAGCATGGATGTGGTTCAGGCTACGAAAGACACACAGACGGGGTCTGGAGGCCGTACCTTCTACCTTGGCTCGGACTCGGGCATGTCTTCTGAGACGGGCTACTCTTGGCTCACTCTTTCGCATTATTTCTTTTTACCTATGGCTTTACTTGCCTTACCTGCTCTAAGGTGAACTAACTCCCCAGCGTATCTAATACCCTTGCCTTTATATGCATCAGGGGGACGAATGGCTCGAATTCTAGCTGCCATCTCACCAACTACTTCCTTCTCAATCCCGGTAACCTTAATCCGATTAGCTCCCTCTACGGCTAGGGACACACCGGGTAATGGTGATACCGTCGCCGGGTGTGTGTATCCAATCCGAATTACCAGTTTATCGCTTGTTTTTTCAGCCCGATAACCGACCCCTACAATTTCAAGGTTTCTCTCAAAGCCGTTAGTCACCCCCTCTACCATATTGGCTAGGAGACTACGGGTCAGCCCGTGTAAGGAACGATGCACCTTACTGTCACTAGGCCGCGATACGGTTAAGGTATTATTGTTTAGGGTTATAGATATATCAGGGTGAAAACGACGATTAAGCTGCCCTTTGGGTCCAGTTATAGTGACCTCACTTTGTTTGATATCTACCATCACGCCCTGGGGCACAGTTATGGGCATTCGTCCTACTCTAGACATATATTGCTCTCCAAGATTGGTTTACCACACATAACATAACAATTCACCGCCAATCCCTTGGCGCCAGGCTTGMTGCCCGGTCATGACACCTTTGGGTGTAGTAACTATAGCAATGCCTAAACCTCCATAAACGCGGGGAATCTCTTCCCGCTGAACATATACCCTTAGCCCAGGCTTGCTTACTCGCTCCAATCCAGAAAGGACTGGTTGATTATTTTCTCTATACTTGAGGTAAATCTTAATTACCCGATGCGGTTTGCCCTTAAGCACCTCATAATCACTAATAAAACCCTCCTCCTTAAAGATTCTGGCGATAGCAAGCTTAATCTTTGAGGTTGGTACCAGCACAAAATCATGCCTGACCATAATGGCATTGCGTATTCGGGTTAGCATATCGGCTATTGGATCAGAGATAGTCATATCTACCTACCAGCTTGATTTTCTCACCCCAGGAATCTGGCCGGCACTAGCCAGCTTACGAAAACAAATACGGCACAAGCCGAACTTACGCATATAGGCACGAGGCCGACCGCATAAGTGGCACCGGTTATGCTGCTGCACTCTGTATTTAGCCGGACGCTCCGACTTTACAATCTTTGACTTTTTAGCCATCTCTATCTACACTCAGTCCTTGGTGAAAGGCATACCTAATAATTCTAGTAGGTGTCTACCCTCGTCATCTGTCCCAGCGGTAGTAACAATTGACACTTCTAAGCCCCGTACCTTATCTATTGTGTCGTAATCTACTTCGGGGAAGCAGATGTGCTCCTTAAGCCCTAGGGTATAATTACCTCGACCATCAAAGGAATTCCTGGGAACGCCTTGAAACTCACGGATACGGGGTAAGGCAGCATTTACCAGTTTATCAAAAAAGTCGTGCATTCGCATCCCTCGTATGGTTACCATCAATCCGATAGGCATCCCCGCCCTTAATTTAAAGGAGGCAATAGACTTCCTGGCTCGAGTAATTACTGGATGCTGCCCTGAAATAGCAGCTAGGTCTCTCTCAGCCGCTTCCAGAGCCTTAGCATTTTGAATTGCCTCTCCCAAGCCAATATTAAGCACAATCTTGTCCAGACGTGGTACCTGCATTGCATTTTTATATCCCCGAAGCTCCATCAAGCCGAGAACAATCTCTTTTCTATACCTTTCCTTCAATCGTGACATTTAATCAATTACCTCACTGCAAGAACGACAAATCCGAACTTTTCGGCCATCCTCTAGAGTGTGGAAGCCGACTCGAGTGGGATGGTTACACTTGTTACATAGGAGCATAACATTTGACACCTGAATTGTCGCCTCCTGCTCTATTATACCTGCTTGCCTGACTTGGCCGGTGGCTCTCATGTGCTTCTTGATAAAGTTGATGCCTTCAACCAATATCCGTTCTTTCTTGGGGTAGGCAAAGCGTACCTTCCCTTTCTTACCCTTGTCCTTACCCGTGATAACCAGCACGGTATCATTCCTTCTAATCTTCATAGCTCATCATAAAACTTCGGGTGCCAGCGATATAATTTTGGTGAAGTTTTTTTCTCTCAGTTCTCTGGCCACTGGTCCGAATATTCGGGTACCTTTAGGATTGTTCTTGTCAGTAAGAATTACCGCTGCATTTTCATCGAACCTTATATAAGAGCCATCGGGGCGCCGATAGGGCTGAGCGCAGCGAACAATCACTGCCCGGACTACGTCACCCTTCTTGACCGCTGCTCCGGGGATGGCTCTTTTTACCGAAGCCACAATGATATCACCCACCCGGGCATATTTTTTCCTGGTGCCACCCAAAACACCAATGCACATAAGCTGGCGGGCACCGGTATTATCGGCTGCTTTAAGTCTGGTATAGGTTTGAATCATCTATTCCGTCCCCAAACTAGTTATCTCCGCAGGTTGAATCTTAACCACCTCTCCCTTGGTGATTATCTCAGCCACTCGCCATCGCTTCTGCCTTGACAATGGACGAGTTTCTATAATCCGCACTGTATCGCCCAGTCGACACTGATTATTTTCATCATGAGCTTTATATTTAACACTTCGCTTAATAGTCTTCTTATATAGCGGATGGCGCTTGGGCGTTTCTACAGCCACAACTACAGTCTTATCCATCTTATCACTTACCACTCGCCCCACTCTGGTTTTATGCTTCTTTTCCATGAACTAAATACCTCAGTGCTAGCCTAGCCTAGTATAAGCGAGACAAAATTAAAGTACCAGGCAGGTGTCATCTTATCCCCATCTTACGTTCTCTTATTATAGTCTTTAGCCGGGCAATATTCTTTTTAACCCTCGGAATTTCACGGTGGTTTACTAATTGCCTTGTAGCCAAGCGAAAACGAAGGTTAAACAGCTCTTGGTGAGCTTCCTCCAGTTGTTTTGCCAGTTCCTTAGTACCGAGAGCTCGAATTTCCTCAACCTTCAACTTCAGCCAGCTCCCTAGTTACAGATTTTATACCGTTATCAGCTTTCCTTACCATAAATATGGTGGCTATAGGAAGCTTATGGGAAGCGAGGCGCATTGCCTCCTTAGCTATTGCCTCGCTAACGCCTGCCATTTCAAACATTATTCTTCCCGGTTTGACTACAGCTATCCAGTGGTCTGGGGGTCCCTTACCACCACCCTGACGGGTCTCAGCCGGCTTTTTGGTAACGGGTTTATCCGGGAAAATACGTATCCAGATGTTGCCACCACGACGGATATGATGAGTCATAGCCCGCCGTGCTGCCTCAATTTGTCGGCTGGTAATCCAGGCAGATTCCAGTGCCTGCAA
>DUER01000186.1 GCA_011192075.1 Dehalococcoidia bacterium
ATGGAGGGCATGCTATAATAGCCTTTGATACGATTAGATGAAGGACTTGTCTATTTTGACGCAATAACTGATGAGAGGATCAGGCCCGCTGTTGGCAAACGGTATTACCGATGCATAGAGCCCAGCCTAGGTTACTATTACGAACCGCCTTCGTTTGATGACACCATAAGGGACATCCTAGTTATTTGATAACATTTTTAACAATATCCTCATCTAACGAGGCTTGCAACCCTCGCAGGGCATACAGTAAACTAAGGTCGTTAACAACTACCTCCCGATAGATTTGTTTAGAAAAATTAGGAAAGGAAGTATGGCTGAGATTCGTCCCTTTCAGGGTGTACATTATAATCAGTCGTTGGTTAAGGGCCTTTCGGCAGTTATTTGTCCCCCCTATGATATTATTACCCCTCAAAGTCGGCAAGAGCTTTACCACCAGAGTGAGTATAACTTTGTCCGGCTGGAGTCCAGTCGGCAGTTACCTCAGGATACGGCTATGGATAATAAATATACTCGCTCGGCAGCTACCCTGGAGCAGTGGCTCAAGCAGGATATTCTTAAGCTCGACGAGGTGCCAGTTATCTATCTCCACGATCACTATTTTACCTACCAGGGGAAGGAGTATAAGCGCCGCGGTATAACCGCCTGCGTCAGGTTGGAGGAATGGGATAAGATGGTTGTTCGCCCCCATGAGGGCACGCTGACTGAGCCTAAAAGTGACCGAGTCAGCCTACTATGGGCACTCCAAGCCAACACCAGCCCAATCTTGGCTCTGTTTGAAGACCAAGGACAGCAGGTCTCTTCATCATTACAGGCGCAAGAGCAGAATGAACCTATGATTAGTTTAAGCAGTGCCAATGACGAAAGGCATTATGTTTGGGCTATTACCGAACCTGAGGTTATTAACCAGATATGCGGTAGCCTAGCTCATCAACCGCTTTATATTGCCGATGGGCATCATCGTTATGAGAGCGCCCTCATTTACCAGCGTGAGAGGCATATTTATTCTCCATCAGCAACACAAGATGAAGCGTTCAATTTCGTGATGATGACGCTAGTAGATTTTTCCGACCCCGGACTGATTATCCTACCTCCTCACCGACTGGTGCGTGGTATTTCAAGAGCAACCCTGAATGGACTGATGGCTAGGTTGAAGTCATTCTTCGAAATAGAGGTGTTGCCACTGAGTATGCCTGATATCTGGCGACAAGTTGACGATCTACTGACCCAGGAAGAGGCAAGCCAGGATAGGCTAGTCCTTTTTGGCTTGATACCAGAGCACCTTTCCGTGCTTAGGCTGCATGACTTTACTGCCGCCAGACAATTGATGCCTTACTTTCATGGTGAGCTATACAAAAGACAGATTGTTAGCATTGTTGACCATATCATATTGGAGAAGCTGTTGGGACTGAGTAGCATCAGTGAGGAAGCAATTCTTGCCTATAGTTATGATAGGCTGGATGCAGTAAGCAAAGTGTTAGACCAAGAATACCAGCTAGCATTGCTATTAAGCCCGGTTAAATTAGAAGTGGTTAAAGCCATTGCTGATACTGGTGACCGGATACCCAGGAAGTCAACCTACTTTTACCCAAAACTACCAGCAGGATTAGTTTTCTATTGGTTGGGGTAGGCGCCCTAATGTTCAGGGATTTTGCTCCACATTTACATGGAAACGAATCCCCCTCAACCGTCCCCTACAGTTTTACCAGTTTAACGGTATGAACATCAGAGAGAGACAGTATCTGCTGGCATTGTTCCTCAGGCAACGGTTCGTCCAGGGCCAGTATCATCAGGGCTTGACCCCTGAGCTTGAGGCGACTTAAATGCATATAGCTAATGTTTATATCAGCATCGCCAGTTATCTTACCTACCGCCCCAATAAGTCCGGGACAGTCTCGGTGGTCACTAAACAGGAAGTAGCCCCCCGTGGGCACAATATCAAGCCAGTAGTTATCAACACGGACAATGTGTGATTCGCCTCGCATTACCGTCCCAGTCCCAGTAGTCGTGCCGGTACTGGTGGTAACCTCCACAGTGATAAGGCTGGCATAGTTCTCGCAGATAGCTTCTTTCTGTTCCACTACTGTTAAGCCCCGCTGGGCAGCCACTACATTGGCATTAACCAGGTTAACTCTTTCCTCACTTACCTCCTCAAGTAATCCCCCAAGAACGGCTGCCTTAAGAGCATTAGTATCATAGTTAGAAATTTCACCATTATATTTAATCTGGATGGCATTCATCTGCCCCTCAGCTAGCTGGCTGACCAGCTTGCCTATTGTGGATGCCAGTTTCATAAAGGGCGCCAGCACTGACAGTGTTTCAGCCGAGATAAACGGAGCATTAACCGCATACCTAGCTGGTTGTCCCTTAAACACATCAACAATCTGCTCAGCAACATCCTTAGCTGCAGTGGCTTGAGCCTCGGTAGTAGAAGCGCCTAAATGGGGAGTGACAATGATATTGTCACTTTCAAAAAGGACGCTCTCGGTAGTGGGTTCGGTGGGAAAGACATCTATAGCAGCGCCAGCTATCCTCCCCTCTTTCACTGCCTTAGTCAATGCTCTTTCATCAATTAGCCCACCCCGGGCACAATTAATGATACGAACAGTCGGTTTGACCTTAGCCAACTCTTTAGCTCCGATTATTCTCCCGGTTGATGCTGTTAACGGTAGATGGAGGGTGATAAAGTCGGCTTCTTTGAGTAGCTGCTCTAAGGAAACGAGTTCTACCTGAAGCTTTTTGGCATGTTCAACAGAAATGAAAGGGTCATAAGCGATAAGTTTCATCTGTAGCCCACGGGCACGCTTAGCTACTTCTGAACCCACATTGCCCAAACCCATGATACCTAATGTTTTGTCCTTTACCTCGGTACCCATAAAATCGCTTCGTCGCCATACCCCCGACTTGAGCACAGCGTTGGCTTGAGGAATATTGCGGGCCAGGGACAGCATAAGAGCAATGGCATGCGCAGCAGCCGAAATAGTGTTGCCGGTGGGGGCATTAATGACCACGATACCACGCTGAGTTGCCTCCTCGACATCAATATTGTCTGTCCCGACGCCAGCTCGGGCGACGACCTGTAGCTTTTTCCCAGCGGCTACAACCTTGGCTGAGACCTGAGTCTGACTGCGCACCACTAGCGCTTCATAGTCGCCAATGATGGACATGATTTCCTCTGGCTTCAGCCCTAATCTAACGTCCACCTCAGCATGGTTGCGCAGAATGTCTAACCCTTCGTTAGAAATAGGTTCAGTTACTAAAACCTTCATTTTAGCTAGCACTCCTGAATCCAGCCTGCGGCAATACTACCTTCAGCGCCGATATTACTGTTTTAATATCATCTTCACTTACCCACCCCAGGTGACCAATACGGAATATCTTGCCGTCTAAGCTCTGTTGTCCACCAGCGAGCACAACCTCGTGCTCCTCTCTTAGAATCTTGAGCATCTTTCTAGTGTCAAGCCCATCTGAGGCAGCCACAGCCGTAACTGTATTTGAGGGATGGCTTTCCTCCGCGAAAAGGGACAGCCCAAGTGATTCTACTCCATCTCGTGCTGCCTTCCCCAGCCGGACATGTCGGGCTATGATGTTGGGTAAACCTTCCGCCAGCATCATTTCTAGTGATACCGATAGAGCAAATACTGTAGTAATAGCTGGTGTCCACGGGGTTTGCCCCCTTTCTGAATAGCTCTTGGCTTTAGCAAAATCCCAGTAAAAGCGGGGCATCTTGGCCTTAGCCTGTGCCCGCCATGCCTCCTCACTTATGCTAACCATAGCCAAACCTGGCGGTGCCATCCACCCCTTCTGAGAACCAGTAACGGTAACATCGCAGTGCCACTCATCTACCGGTAGGTTAATTGACCCCAAACCACTGATAGCGTCAACCAGTAGTAGTTTATCAAATTCCTTCACTACTAAGCTAATTGAAGCCAGGTCATTGGTAACGCCAGTAGAGGTTTCATTGTGGGTGACTAAAACTGCCTTAACTTCAGGCTCAGTGTGGAGAGCCCGGCGCACAGTATCGGCGTCAGCCGCTTTGCCCCATTCAAAGGCAAGCGGGATTACCTCGGCACCAAATTGCTGGGCAATAGCGGCAAAGCGCTCTCCAAAGGCACCAACAGAGACTGATAACACCTTGTCTCCCGGAGAGAGGGTATTAACAATAGCCGCCTCTAAACCACCCGTCCCCGAGCCAGTAAGCAGGAAAATATCGCCCTTGGTCTGGAACAACTGTTTTAGCTTAGCCGTTACCTCATTAAGTATCTGCCCAAATTCCACACCCCGATGATTTATCATCTGCTTACTCATTGCCCGAAGAACTTCGTCGGGTAAGGGAGTAGGTCCCGGAATGCGTAGATTCTCCAATTTTCCTCCTTCTCCAATTATATCTAACGGCTCAACAATATGATTGCGGCTACGGCCAAAACTAAGCCAACTACCTTCGGTACGCTAACCGGTTCGTGTAGAACTATTATTCCAAGGATAACAGTAACCATAGCATTAAGCGCATATATGGGCATAACAACTGACACCGGACCTTTAGCAATGGCTATATAAAGACTGAGAACAGCAATCGCCATCGGTATACCAATAAGGATGGCATACACAATGTATATTTTTTGCTCCGGTATAATAGGCGTCTTAGTGAAATAAATATAGCCAATGAGAAGCGGAAAATAGACCACGGTACCGAGGATAGCAATCGCCGGGCTAGAAATATGTGGAGATATGAGTTTAGCCAGAAAATAGTGAACCCCCAGACCCACCATCGTTATAAAAGCTAGCGGCAGATAATTCATGGCTTATCTCCCTAGTCAGTATTAATCACTTTAGCGACACGGCGTTTACCTACTTTGATAATACTACCACTTTTAATATGGTGCGTATAGTTGGTTAGTCTTTCTCCATCTATCTCCACAGCCCCCTGCTCAATCAATCGGTTAGCCTCACTACGACTTTTAGCCAAACCAATTACTACAATTAGTTTGCTAATATCAACGGGTGTAATCTCCATTTGCCGAGGTGATAGGTCCTTAAAAGATATAAGAAGCTCGTCTATTTCTTTAGGTAACTCCCTTTGCTGAAACACCCTGACGAAGTGCTCTTCGGCTTCAGTAGCTGCCTTCTGGTCGTAA
>DUER01000187.1 GCA_011192075.1 Dehalococcoidia bacterium
AGGAAAAAGATCTAGTCGAACCCATGTACGAAATTCTTAAAATCCTACATAATAAACAGGTGGTACTGGCTACAGGTCACGTATCAGCTGAAGAAATCAAAGTTCTGATGAAGGTAATACAGGAACAACGGTTTAACCTACGCGTGCTTGTTAACCACTCTCATTTTTATTCTCCGGCTTTGGAGGAGACGGATATTGAAGAGCTAAAAGGTAAGAAYACATGGTTTGAGATATCCTATTTCACACTGAAGATACAGGCAGCCCCCATAGAAAAAGTTGCTCAAAMTATTAAGGATCAGCTAGATGCAAAGTGGGTCATRACAAGYGATAGCGGCCAGCCAGACAACAAAGATCCRCRTGCACTCATTAGTTWCARAGATYTGCTATTARAGCAGGGRATTAGTCAAGAACTAATAGACAGGATGATGATMACYGCTCCCCARGAGCTRTTATACTAATTSGATAAAATTATGAAGRATTAGYCKTCCTTTCTTTGTCCTYTCCGGGTGAAACTGTACTCCCCAAATCGGTTTTGATTGGTGTTTCATGAGTTCCACCTCWTKATCATGGGAATAGACGAGAAGATTAAAAAYYTTRGGAAGRGYAACGAYATCCATRTGCAAATGATAAACGATAAAAYTATTACTACATCCATTGAGTATGGGATGRGGATYATCCACAAAYACTTCGCACATTCCTACATGTTTCTCTTTTSTGTGTATGATTCGTGAACCAAATATTTTAGCTATGATCTGGTGACCCGCACAAATACCYAATAYCGCTTTRTCMGTGTCCTTAAGCCATTGATAATAAGGAGTRTTCCTTTTMACCGCATCAATATCTGATAGAGGAGTACCACTTAATATRATCCCGTGGTARTCYTCCARAATTTCCRRGGTTATYTCTGYATAGTGGATCWYTRGACATCTGRCCACTTTCATTAMCGGTTTAACAAATTYAAGRTTGTTTTTATCCAGATTGTTATTGATTATTATTATGTTTTTCATTAYAACCCAGCCTAGAAATMWAAGTTYGCGTAATAATCCTTGTAAACYCTWYGYTTYGATAATGTAAGTATTATCGAAACCAATRCTACAAAGASGWAATAGAAWTWTTYRMTTKTTATYRAGTGGANNCRTTTCATAATCCAKTTTTAMACATYWCTRTTTACCMAGGTGAATAAAAAGATAKCACANTTTAATATATAAAATCAATTAGRRAAATRRMAGMGGWARAAAGAAGARAAACGTTAGTKTAARYCAAACAGAAACCTGTTTCAGATTYATGRTCGAGYCTTTTTCAGCGAGAYAAGTCCATGTGTRMRGTGATGGGATCRAGGTCAAATATGGTATTRGGATTGAGGAYATCATCCGGGTCGAAAAGGGTCTTGACRTCCCTCAAGTAGCGGAATGCTTCYTTTAGTTCCAWCTCCAGGTAAACCGAACGAGAACGRCCGGCRTTGTGCTCYCCAAYAAGCGTTCCTCCGTATTYTTGGAGCATATGGAAWGTTTCTTGGGAKACGTTCATGATYTGTTTCACAACRTCCCCRTTCTGTKKTTTAAAAAATGGTCGAGCGTGCAGACYACCSAAACCGATGKGACCAAAGACGGCAATCTCATGACCTAGATCATCCATCAGTTTTTGGAGTCCTTGGAATATRGRCGTAAAATCTTTKRGGTGYARGGTCATATCATCTATRATAGARGGAACTATCCATCCTTTCTCCATARCGTARGCCCAGAGRGAAGGAAGAATCCGGCGTCGCTCAGCCCAGAGCTCAGTTTCCTCTTTGCTRCCGACTGGGACCTCWATGAGTCKGAAAAGGTTGAAYGATTCTAAAATAGYCCGRCCGTATTTAGCYTGGTCRRTRGATTCATCRAATTCCACAATAAGTGCTCCCAYAATGCTGGAGTCTTCGACTTTGAGGATCCGCCCATGGATATGGGAYATGGTAGCATTGTCRACGAATTCYATGGCCGACGGTCTKRSTTCRCTRACCTTATTTATGGCYTCCCCCAGTTCWTCCGGRYTSMGGAAAASKGCYACRTATGTTCCCTGAGAGGGACGGAAAGGGATRASCTTAAGTCGGATTTCGGTAATAATACCYAGAGTCCCGATGCTTCCTACCARCAGGTGGGTGGCTAGCTCTCTAGGATYCCGATATTGGGAGAATGCCYGTATATTRTAGCCGCCCGCGATAAAAGGTCTCCTTTCGAAGAGTTCGCGACTTTCTGTATCCGCTAAGTAGCGTTCTTGGATTTCTAGGAGGCCTTTCTCAAGAAATGCGGGGAGGTTTTCTCGAGTGTCTAYAACYTCTCCTCCARCAGTGATAAACTTCAGGGACGAAACAAAAGMATCAATTGTCCCRTACCGTGMCGTTCGTGGTCCCGTGGAGCGAGTACCGATGTTGCCGCCCAAGGCACATAAGGCACTRCTAGMAGGGACAACRGGCAGCATTAATCCCTGTTTCTCAATCTGCTTGAGGAAGTCGTCTAAGACGACTCCGGGCTSTGCGATTATTTCMTCGTCTACGAKRCGTATTCTKTTCATTAAAGGCTTAAAATTTAGAATRGTCCCGGTTCCGATGCYAGCTCCACTTAGCCCGCTTCCTCCTGAGCGACAGGTGATACTACCGCCGGTTTTTCGGGCGTATTCAAGKACCTTGAGCACATCCTCTTCACCATCCGGTTCGACTACCATTTGCGGTTCGATCCTATAAGAACTGGCATCTCGGCTGAAGCGCTTTAATGTAGCCTCATCGGTGTAAACGTTCCCTTTGATAAGTATTTCTGGCACGTTCATTTTATCACCTCTATACAGGTATTATGAATAATCAAGTTCTTCGTTTCAAGGATAAACACAAAAAGGTAGATAGTCAAATGTGAATGTGATTTTTCATTTATACCGTTACAATAAAAGTACTAATATCCTCTATAATTATAGTATCATAAATAATATCGGAGCATTATGATAGATGTAGGCCTTTGGTTCATGTTTCCAGTGGCTGTCGGTATCTCGACAATTGCTATGCTATCTGGTATTGGTGGAGCAGTTATGTTCGCACCCTTCTTTATGCTTGTCTTAGGGCTGGACCCCCTTATAGCACTTGGGGCTGGACTGGCTATAGAGGTATTTGGATTTTCCTCCGGTGTTATCGGCTATTGGCGAAAAAAGGTAATTAATTTCAGTATTGTAAAACAGCTCATCACTCTTACCATTCCGGCAACCATAGTCGGCGTCATATTGGGGAGAGTGTTTCCCACCTTTGTACTGAAGATACTATTGGCGTTGTTAATAATGTATTTAGCCTATCAATTCTTGCTACGAGGTAAAGAGTGTTTACCAAAAGATCCTCGGTGTACCGGTATCAGTGCTATTCCTGAAAAGCTGGTGTTAAGCAAGCTAGTGAGAGCAACAAGTTTATTGGGTGGTTTACTTATAGGTATGATCTCATCCGGTCTCGGGGAGATAAACGAACTAAATTTTCTCCAGAAGATGAGGATGCCCGTCCCTGTTGCTTCGGGTACATCAGTATTTCTTGTCGCTATGAGTGCTATAGTTGGTGTGTGTGCCCACGCATATTTTCTAGTTAGCCAAGGTGAACTCTCGATTTTTACTGACGTAGTATCTCTTCTAGTTTTCACGATACCAGGAGTAGTATTAGGTGCACAGGTTGGTGTTCTGCTATCAAACTTAGTTAATCGCCAGTATATGGGTAAATTTGTAGGTGTATTATTTGTTATACTGGCGATACTCACACTTCTAACCGTTTTCCAGTGACGTTGAAATTCTGGTTAAATAAGTACTGGAGTGATCGGCAGGAGGAATTTGTGGATGATTCATATATTGGGACTCTAATGTAATCCCTATGTTCATAGATGTTACGATTCCTCATCAGAACGTCTGGAGTTGACTGAGTACCAGGAATTGACTTTTCTATGTACGAACATCTTCAAGTTATAGTCACGGTCGCATCCATCAAGGTCGCTGAAGATATTGCCCAAGACCTGGCGCAAAGAGGGCTAATAAATTAGCTGCGGTATTGGTATCCTAGTTACTCCAAGGTTAGAAGGTCAGATTTGAGCACTATATAGCTCGGGCGATACGAGGTAAGCCCGGGCTTTGTTCTCCGCTTACTCTTCAGTCTTATGGCTTTCATGAGAGGTGTTGGGGAGAGTGGTAACGATGAATGTCTCTGCCGACATACTCGATAGAACCTTAGTACCCATTACTGCATCAACTGGTACCAACATCGCATCACCCTTCTTCAGGATTGTCGATTCGCCAGCAACATTCACTTCTACTTCTCCGTCTATAACGAAGATGACACCTTCTACCGGGTGAGGATGTACTCCATCCATAGCATCTTTTTCGGGCCTATATGGCACCTTATAATATAGGCAACGCAGTCTGTCTCCGGATTTTAGCACTGTCTTGTGTTCCCCCCCTCCTGGTAGGGGCTCCCCTTGTGCCGTATAGACGTTTGCTATTTCCATCATGCCTCCTTTTATGTATATGATGATTTTGTGGAATTCCACAGATTTAGATTTGAGTTTAGTTCTGTCTTGAGACCTTATCAATACCCCTATGCCGGGCGTCTTCTTTGAGCATAAAGCTCACCGGCCTT
>DUER01000019.1 GCA_011192075.1 Dehalococcoidia bacterium
AGGGAATGATAGTAGTCAGTGGCCTGGTTACTGCTGCCTCCCTTGCCGCTATGCCTTTAGTCGGTGGTTTTTGGTCCCTCCTTATCTTGAACATTTTTGCTGGTATTGTTGGCGCTGCCGAATATCCACCGGCTTCAGCTTTGGTCATTACTGAAGGCAGACGGTTTGGGATGGGCAGTACTGTAGCCGTAATGACCATGTCAACAGGCTTGGGAATGGCCATCGGACCGCTTATGGGTGGGTTTATACTGGATGCTGTCGATGTGAACGCTTCGTTCTATTCCGCCGGTGGTATCATGGTACTTGGTGTGGTTCTACTTGTTAGCCTTTCACGACGACACCGCTACAGTAATGACACGGGAGATAGTAATTAAATACTAAAGAACCAAGTGTGTTTTAAACTCACAATGGCAGGTGAAACCTTCATTCCCAAAATGGTAACCTTTTTATATAAGCTGGGCTAGGCAATAGGCCATAAAGAGGATAATGTAACAAAGTAGTATGTTGTTGGGTAACAAGCATATGTTCTGTTTCGCGAATACTTGAATGTTCAGTTAAGTTGTAAACATCCAAATAGTTAAAATTTTTCGTGGAACTTCACTAAGACTTTCGCCAATGATCTTGAATCTCCTGCAATCGCCTACCAAAGAAACCAGGGGAGAAAGCTTCTACTACCATAGCTGCTCCTACGCCTGTTATAACCTTTTTCTCTGTTGATGAAAGTGGTCCCTGCGGGAAAGAGAGAGAAGTAGTACTCGGCTTACTGACTACATTCTCTGTCGCAAGTGACACAAAAAGCCAATTTGTGTAATCCGAAAATGGTTCTTTTTTCCACACTCAACATTCTGACGTTCTATCGCGTTTGGGCATGTCGGGTTCATTGACAATTAGCGAAATAATCTCTCTATAATAATTATTGTTAGTGGACCACATCCTACATTTAATCCAGATAATGTAAACAATTAGAATTGTTTACATTAGTCTCGGAAAAGCGAGAAAGCATTGTTGAATGGGCTGGTTTGAAATAGGACTGCTGAGAAGAGAGGCTTTTGGTGAGCCGGGCTAAACAAAGGGTTGAAAAAGAGCTGGTGGCGGTGTAGAATGCTAAGAACCGGAGGTATCCAAGCTAGGAGTGTTTACAGGAGAATTGGGACATAACCATAGCGAGTTTAGTATAGCTAAAGCAGCTGATAGAGGGGGAAAATACTTATGAAAGTAAAACTCAGTGGTTTTAGACTCTTTACAATTTGATAAAAATGCTAGGAATTTCTATGAGCCAAATTAGAATATAAACTGAGGAGGTCAAAATGCCGTATCCCTGGAAATCAATACGAGAATGGATCCTCGAGGAAGAAAAGCTGGGAAATGTGGTAAGAGTAAAAACGCCGATAAAATGTGGAGATTATAACAATATCGTCGATATTGGAAATGGCATACCGGGTAAGATACCCGAGACCGAGGTGAGAGCCTTGGTTAGATACCTTCACAGTTTACCAGGAAAGCCGATAGGCATTATAGAAAACCCGGTAGATAACCGTCCTGATATTCCGGTGGTGGTTAACCCATGGCCTAGCCGCGAGAGAGTACTAAGGGGACTGGGACTTACCCACAATAGTGAAGTGGCTAACAAGATTAGGGATATCCCCCAAAAAAGAATAAAACCAACAATCGTTTCCAAAGAGCAAGCACCGTGTAAACAGATCATAATACCCGAAGACAAGCTTGATTTGAGAAAAGACATACCACGAGTCTGGGTAGAGTTTAACCAGTGGTTATGGACTGCATGCAACGGCACAATCATTCTCCACGACTCCGAGACTGGAGCTCATAGCCTGGGTAAACTAAGATTTGGTCCTTACGAATGGAAAGATGCCAACCCCGATACCCCATTCCCTGAGGAAAAGGTAAAGAATTCCGGGGTGACCACAATGTCCCCCGGTGGTCCTAGACCAAGTAACACCGCCCGATTATATGGTCAGTACCGAGCCCTGCGGAAACCTATGCCCGCTGTCTTCGCCTTCGGCCTGCCCACTGATGCCCACATAGTAGCGGCAGTTAAGTCACTAGACTGGCCCCGTAGTGGAGATGAGTACGAGACCCTTGGTGGCTGGAGAGGGGAACCGGTTGATATTATCGAGTCAGAAACAATACCCGGCTTAATGGTTCCAGCACACGCTGAATGGATTATAGAAGGCGAGTTCCTCCCCGAAGATGAACTAATGCCCCCTTACGGAGAAGACCAGTTCATCGGCTTTATGATTGGCGGCATGGTCTGGCCAGTATTCAGAGTGAAAAGCATCACGCATCAGAAGGACACCTGGTGGACGGCTACTACCTTCTCCTCCAGTGGTCTACACGGCCGTGACGGAACTCATTCTGGATTAGCTACTATTTCATCGGAAGCCGATGCCCTAAGACACCTAAAGTCACTTGGCTTCAAGGTAAAGGACGTGGCCTCTATAGCCGGACCATTCTTTACTGTTGTACAGCTCGAGATTGACGGCATGGATAAACCCTATCCTAACTATGCCAAGAAGGTAGGCATGGCCCTTCAAACATACATACAATACGTTCCTGCTGTCTACATAATCGTGGTTGGCCCAGATATTGAACCCCACGATACTACCGATGTGATGTGGGCTCTGGCTATACAGACGGATCCGGCTCTGGACTCAGTTTTACTTGAACATGGTATGCCCCCACCATGTAACATACTGGGAAAGCGCCGTGACCAGCAACGACCAACGATGAGCGGCGGACAGATAATAATTGATGCTACCATCCCAGTACCAGAAAGGTTCGATACCTTCCAACCAAGATGCGAACCCCCCGATTGGGAAAGAGCTGAAATACAGAGAATAAAGGAAAAATTAGACGGTTAGGCTAAATTGGGAAATAAAAAGGTTGGTTTTTGTGTGCCTATCTTCTAATCGAGGGTATCGAAGATTCAAGGTGCTCACGGCTCGTCATTAGGCCAATCATAGTTATTTGACCCACCATAGGCTCCCATATCATTCCGCTCTGTTCCGAGAGCAAAGCCGATACCCTAAGTGTTTATGTTGAGACAACCACCACGGCGGGGTTAATTGCGCCGTGCTGGGCCTTGTTTGCGGTGATGTCGATTGCTTCAGGGAGCTTCTCGATGCCGTGGAGGACATGTGTGATGCTAGGTTTGAGGCGAATCTTGCCCTGGGCCACAAATTGAATGCCCATCTCCATATCCACCCCGGTAGCCTCGTCGGGAAAGATGTATTTGATACGCTTGGCCCGGAGAAGATTTGGGTCTAGGGTGACCTTGTCGTGGAAGAAGGCAGCCTCGACCAGACGGCCAGATTGGCGCATGGCCCCGATGGCATCGAAGAGGGTCTTGCTGCCAGAGAGACCCACGTCCGGACTACCTGAAGCGCATTCGAATGCAACATCAGCGCCCTTCCCACCAGTAAGATCCAATATGGCTTGGACTGGGTCCTGCTGGCTGGCGTTGATGGTAATATCAGCGCCCAATTCGCGAGCGACGTGGAGGCACTCATCGCGGACATCCACGCCAATGATTCGTCCAGCCCCGGTCAAGTGGCAGAGCTGCGTGATGTTGGTACCCATAACTCCCTGGCCAAAGATGGCCACTGTTTCGCCAATCCTCACGTTGGCCTCCTTGACATACGGGACGCAGGCGGAGAAGGGCTGGAGCGCAGGACCTTCGATGTCAGGGATCACGGGGTCCATTTTGGAGACGGTGTTGATAGGCAGCAAGATATACTCAGCGAAGCAACCAGGGTAGTGATGCCCTGCCACCTTATAATCATGGTGGAAGTAGGCGATTCGATCCCCCTCCTGGAGATCACAGTCGTCAACTACGGCCTCCACCACAGCGCATAACTCGTGGCCCATACAAATAGGACCGGTGGTACGGATCTTTTCCTTCATATCGGCTAGGCCACGCTGGATAATGCCTCGGAAGCGTTGAATTTCAGTAATGCTGGGTTGAAAGGCCTTAACTCGAGCCAAGAGCCAACCCGGCCGCACCTCTGGGATTGGAACCTCCTCGAGGCGCATGTCATTAATATCGTATACCCGCCAGGCTTTCATAGCTTGTCTTATTACTCTCTCACGAAGGAGTTGAAATTTTACCACAGCGGTTCATTTGTGTCAATAACCCACAGGCTCTATAATAAAAGGTCCCAGAACTGTTTTTCTATGCCCTGATTACGCCCAAAGTTGGCTTACGCGATATTATATTTCTCATTTTATAATACTTTTTAAAAGCTGTTTAAAAAGGTATGAAAGTGCACATTTTGCTGCGAAAAAGGGGGCAACATCAATACCGGTAACTCTAACTTTAAGAGTGGTATAATTATTGCGGGCAGGTCACAAGTCCATAGACGTCGGTCTTGTCGCCCATTATCCCTGTCCAGTAACTAACGACCTCCCTGCCTGGTATACCTTCTCCACCTCCCTGGGAAATCTAAGGGCTATTGCTTTCTTATTATCATCGATACCATCGTATACTCCCTCCAAGCCACCTACCGATATGGCTTCGACAGTTTCGATTTGGTGTTCGTTTAATGTAAGGATAACGTTCTCTATCACATGGTCATAAGCATCCACTTTGGCGACACCCCAAGTGCCAATTACAAGAGCCCTCCTACCAGGTTCAAGCGCAACTCTGTACTTAAACCTCTCGAAACAGTTCAAGCGATCCATGAAAGTGGCTAGTTGACCACACTCCCTCCCCCAGTAGACAGGGAAGCCAATGATGATAGCATCGGCGTCCACTATTTTAGGGAAAATATCAGTCATATCGTCCTTTCTGGCACACCACAGATCAAATCCTTCGTCCTTGCATTTCATACAGCCAATACAAAATCCAATTTTCATTCTCCGCAACGTTATTTTTTCTACCCCGGCACCAGCATCTGCCGCACCACGCAGAGCTTCATCTATTAAGACTTCATTGTTGCCTCCCTTCCTGGGACTAGCACAGACAGCAATTACTTTCATCTGGTCAGGGCGTTTTGCCAGTTTGCTTGCAGGAAGGGATTTCCACCTCTTCACCAGTATAGGCGTTGAAAGATAGGCTTCCACATCAACATATTTAAGCCATATCTTCTCCCGTGCATCCGGGTCATTCCGTAATTTATAGGAAAATTCGAATACTCTGGGTTCAACCATAAAGACTGCCTCAAGCAACAGCTCCTTTCCGGCTTCATTGCAGCCTTGCTCATTCATGAGGAGTGACAGGACACGTAAGTATCTTTTCTTCCGGTCTTCTCTCATAACGGCTGGCCTCATACTAAGGATACTATCTAATAATTCTTGTCCGTCTTTAGTCAATAATGGATCTGTCATGGTACCTCCTCTAAAAACATCTTGCCTAAAGCTTACCTATAACCATTTGCTGTTTATCAATTCAATTTTTTAACTTAAGAAGGTAATACCCTACGCATAAAGCCGGATTGTTAGCTGTATCCACAGAGTCATCTAACTTTCCCCTTTAAGGGTTCTATAATATCGTCAAGACCAAGGCTTTTTAACGTGTCCTTTTTTTGAAGCCCTGTTGTAACATCCCATCCTCGTAGCTCGTAGTATTCATCCTTCATCTTTTCAAATTCCTCCCGGTCAAGGGTGGCACCGACCCGGGATACGGTTCCCCCATCCTTCCCTGGTACTACGCACTCGGGATTAGGGCCCAGTCCTAAAGGTAAAGGTACAGTATGGTCGTAATCCGGCAGACTATCGCTTTCTCTGCCTCTATGCCCTTCCCTGACAAGTATTGCCCTTTGCAGGTTAAAGACCCTCCCGCCAATCTTATCAAGCCCCAGCTCATCTATTTCCTTTCCGGTAACTGCGGAGAAGACCTTGCTGGGAAGTGTCGGGTCACCTACGTGTTCTTCGGAGTGTTTGACGTCCATCATGGGCCAGGCGAAATCGCAGAGGATAAGGCACTCCTTAATGTACTCACGATCCTGTATCTTTTTCGCTGCCAGGGCTTTCCCCTTGTAAGTGGAGAAGTCCAGCGCCGTCTCACTGCCGAGGAATGTCCCAGAAATAGAACGGATAATGTCACTAGAGACGTAAGCGCCCTCCATATTTTCGTACCAATCCCACCATAGTCTCGTTGGAAAAACTACTTCATGTAACTGGGGAGTAATAAGCCTGGGTTCTGTGGCATACAGAAGTCCAGTTATGATATATTGCCTGGGCTCATAGGGATACGCTGTCCCCGTGCGAAAATGAACATGTCCTAATTGTTCCTTTGCTTTACTTCCCAGCATTTCTATCGCCTTAAAGATTCCCTGAGCCAAAATATCCCCAAACCCCTCTCTCAGTGATATTTTTAAGGCTAATTTTTCTATAAACTCAAGGCTCCCTATTTTTGATATAGGGATACCCGTATTTTCATCAGTTAGAACTCCTGCTTCATAACAGTTGCCAAGCCAGGTTATCATCGGCCATACTGCCATCACATCAAGGCCATATTCATTACAAATTCTGGCGGCGTCGAAGGGAACATCGTTCCACTCGCCATAGTAGCTCATGGAAAAACCGGGATAAAACACTGTGCCAACACATAAACATTTCCCCTTTTTGCCATTTTCTGCTTCATAAGTTGCCCTTATACAGCCACTTATGCAGCCATAGCAGACGGTCTTTTTTAGCCTGGGATTCTTAGTTGCATCTAATTTTGCCACTAGTGGGGCGGCTATGCGCCCCCCTCCAGAATATATATCTCGCGAATCTTGCTTTAGTTCGCGAGCGTATTTTACCAGTTCTTGAAGTTTTTCTGGATTGGCTGCTATTACTTTTCTATTATTGGTTCCTACGGCTATAGCCTTTAGTTTCTTAGAACCCATAACTGCTCCAAAGCCACTAGAAGCAGAGGCATCATCATCAGCAATGACATTAGCCATAACCGCCATATTATCACCGGCGGGGCCAATGGCGGCTACTCTTATATCCCTGCCAAGCATTCCCTTTAATATTTCCCTCACTTCAATTGCACCCTTGCCCCAGAGGGAGGAAGCATCTCTTATCTCAACGTTACCGTCTTGTATTAAAAGATAAACAGGCTTATCTGCTCTACCTTGAATTGCTATCGCATCATAACCGGCAAATTTGAGCCAAGCACCCCAGCTTCCTCCTAAATTAGCATAGGAAAAGGACTCAGGGGTAATAGCAGGAGATTTGCCACAAACCTGCCATCTAGAACCAGCCAATCCAGCAAATCCGGCTAACGGTCCATTAGCAAATATCAATTGGTTTTCTGGGTCGAAAGGCTTAACCTTTGGTGAAACCTCATCCCAATAGATTTTAACGCCAACTCCTCTCCCCCCAACAAATCTATCGGCGTAATCCATTGTGGGTACGTCAACCGTAGTCCCCTGGGATAAATCTACCTTTAGAATTCTGCCAGCATATCCAAATTTGTTCGCCACTTTTGATTCTCCTCTGGAGGCTTTATATTATTACACTTTAACAAATATGAGTCAAACTTACCGTTATCTCTGACGTTTCATCTTCTTTTTATTAGGTAACAATCCGGACGAAATGTTACCTTAATCTCCAGCTAACAACACCTCCTCCTTCTCCAAAGTTCTAACTGCATTCCTCACTCATTGATTTTCGGGGTATTGACAAACTCTCAAGACAGGAGTACATTAGAGTCCCAATATATGAACTAACCTTACTATATCCAGGGAAAGGAGGAGGTACCTATGGCTAAGAAATACGATCTAATCGTTGTTGGTGGAGGCCCCGGGGGACTAATGGCTGCCAAGACAGCGGCAGAGGATGGACTCAAAGTCCTTCTAATTGAGCGGAAAAGGAATATTACCGAGATCCATCGTACCTGTTCTCAGATATTCTACATCCGCAAACTGAGCCCTAGCAAAGCTGGGTTACATGGGGACGGATACATTGAGTCGGTTTCGGTAGAGGTCGATTTCGAGACATCCAGGTTTCACTTCCCTGTACCCGGCTTCTCCCTTGACTACAACGGCCCTTTGACGCCCTACCTCAACTGGATTGAGATCTCGCCATCTGGACATCGGGTCTACATTAGAAAAAATACTCTGTGGGGCTTTCAATTATCTAAAGAGTCCTTTGTGGCTGAGCTCCTCGCCTCGGCCCAAAAGGCTGGGGC
>DUER01000002.1 GCA_011192075.1 Dehalococcoidia bacterium
AGTAAGGTCAGAGCCTAATAGGGCGACATTGGGGAGACTGGCTTCAATTAGCCCTAATGTGTCCTGATTTGGGGCACAGTCCAATATCTCCAAATCGGATTGCTGAGACAGCACCTGGCGCACACCAGCCCTGAAAAATTCCTGCTCATCAATTATCATCACCTTGATTTTATCCACGACTACCTCTCGCTTTAGCCTTATATTTTGTGAGCGGCTAATAATTTATTATCACTCGTTAGAGCCTGCCCTGTCAAGGAAGGGTCCTTCATTTCCTTACTTCTGTTATCTTTTCCTTACTTCTACTATCTTTTCCTTACTTCTACTATCTTTGATTCTTGTGAAAGGAAGCTAGTAACGTCCTCCCGCTGAAATCTCCGGTCACCCCGGGAACCGACGCGGTATGCCTTTAGTATTTCCTGATTACTCCACCGCCTTACTGTGTTAATATGGACACTGAGAAGGCGAGCTACATCGCTTACTGTTAGCATCGGGTCAATCTCTTTATGATTTTCCATAATCCTGATTCCCCTCATAAGCTACCTTAAACTTACCTCTTACTACTATGCCTTATCTTACTTCCCGACGCAATGGCCCAAATGGGCTATAAATGGTATTAATTCGTAATGGGACTATTGGCTAAGCGTGGCTGATAAACAAGTCTCTGAACCTATACTTTTTATTGCCTTCTTCGTTTAGGGGTGAGACTATCCAATATCTCAATGGGAGGTAGTTCTTCTTCGCACCCAGAAGCCGAGGATAGCGAGTAGCAGTATACCAAGCCCTATCCATATATAGAGAACCCAGCCTGGTATTGAAGTCAAAGAAAAGCCAACATAAAATAACCCCGGGGTTGTCCACTCACTCTCATTGAAGGCACTATCTACTGCCTTTACCCTCCAGTAGTAGGCTTCCTTTTCAGTTGGCTCTAGCTTTTCTTCTTCAGTAATAGTGTATTCCGAGTTAGTCAAGCCTTTCTTCTCTAACACTATAGTAGTGAAATACTTATCGGAGGCAATCTGGAGGGTATAAGTTACACCGCTGAGATCCTCAACATCCTCCCAGTCAAAGTATGCCTTTGCCTCTATCGTGGTGGCAGCTTCTGGTAGCAGTGGCATTGGCATTGGTGGTGCTTCTGATTCCATAATAAAGGTGAATGTTACCGTGTTGGTGCCATCAGTGGTGGTTACAGTATGGGTTCCAGCAATGCTGGGTGGAGCAGTAAAGTTCGCCGAGAAATCTCCCCTATCATCAGTAGTGACTGTAGCTATAGTGATTGCCTGGCCATTGCCATAGGTTATAGTAACTGGAGTGTTGGCTATGAACTCACTGCCCCTGATGGTGAACTCCATGCCGACATGACCAGGCGAAGTCAGGCTCGTAATTGGGGTTAGACTGATGTCAGCCGGAATAGCCAAAATAAAAGTAGTCAATTGTACTTCAGCCGTATTGAAGCTACCATGGCTGGCTCTTACTTTACTGAAACCATCGCCGACATCGAAAGGCACAAGGAAGCTACCACTGAAGCTGCCCTTGCTATTAGTTGTTATTGATAGCGGATTGGTGGAAACTGCATGACCATCAACGGTGATGGTTATCCCTTCGGCCCTTTCGGCAAATCCGGTGCCGTTGACTATTACTGCTTTGCCTACAGCCTGTGAAGTCGGGGTTATAGTTATTTTGGGTTCTACACTGAACTCAGCCTCGGGCGTATTACCAGACTCATCAATGACGGTTATGATATGGTTACCAATAGTGCTCTCTGGGATAATGATGGTACAGGTAAACCGGCTGTCACTATCGGTTTGCTCATCACCACCTGCTATGTCAACATCATCCCCATCATATTCAATGGTAATCTTTTGATTATTTCTAAGACCTTCACCGCTAATCTCGACCTCAGTGCCTACTTGACCCTCATCAGGGTCTAACTCAATTTCACCATCGATTACAACAAATTTGGCAACAGCCTCTATGCGCTTTTGGCCGGGATAGTAGATGGCATAGACATAGTAGTCGCCACCATGCACATCTTCTTTATGTTTACCAACTGTGAGTTTATCCGGTATGTTGAAATAGTAGAGGGGATCGAATTCACCATTGGTGTCAATAGAGGCTACACCTATCTGTTCGTAGGCAGTGACCTCATCATCGATATTATCACCTTCATTAGCTTTATCGCTGGAGAAATAGATAGCGACTATTTCATTGGCATTGAAACCGCGGCCGTTGATTTCAATAAAGTCTCCGATTTTACCCTCGTTGGGAGAGAGTTCAATAACCCCAGCCTGGGCACGGGTGGGAACAGCAGGGAATGCTACCAGCAGGACAAAAATAATGCCTAATACTAGGATGCGGTAAATTTTATTGTATTTCATTCTATTGCTTCCGTTAATTCCTGATGTTATAAGATTATTTACCAATGACTTCTAACATCCTCACCTTAAAGAAGGAAAAGGAGGGTTTCCAGCCTACAAAACTTTATTTAATAATAGACTTCAATATGTCCTCTGTCAATACCTAGTCTCTTCCAATACAAGATGAGCTTGAAGAGGGTATCGATTTCTAAAGCAAGATGAGTCTGAGAAGTTGGGGCAACTCACTTATGATTAGGACATGCGACTGATTATGAACGACGGACAATTACAGACGGTAGAACAAGTTAAGCAATTTCTAGAAGGGAGTGAGGCACTAGAGTTCAGGGGTCTAACGGTTGAAGAGAAGTACAAGTGGATGGAGGCAAGGCTAGTCAGGTTTAGCTATACCAGACTCAAGAAAGCTGAGAAAGGGGTGATACGGCAATATATACAGAAGATTACGGGGTATTCCAGAACACAGGTATCCAGACTGATAGCGGAGTACAAACGGACAGGGCAGTTGAAGAAAACAGAATACAGAACCGGTTCCCCAGAAAGTACACTCCATCGGAAGTTCAGTTATTAGCCATAACAGATGAATTGCACGGGTGGTTAAGTGGACCAGCCACGAAGAAGATTATGGAGCGAGAATACAAGGTTTATGGACATCTGAAGTTCGAAAATATCTCTCGGATATCTGTGGCCCATTTATACAATCTAAGAAGAAGTAACACTTATCGGGGCATGACCAGGCGATTTAGCAAAACAAGGCCTATAGTATCCAGGATTGGCGAGCGGGCGAAACCAGACCCTAAAGGGCAGCCTGGTTATATCCGAGTAGACACAGTTCAT
>DUER01000020.1 GCA_011192075.1 Dehalococcoidia bacterium
AATATTTCCATTCAACGCCTCCTTTTTTAGTTGCATCTTGTTTTAAATCCATATCGGCTCCTCGTTTAGTTGTAATAGCTTGAACCTGACATCTGTTTGCAACAAGAATACATTTACTAATTGCAATCCTCCGTTAGATTTAGAAATCATCTTGGCTAGTATAAGCCGGACGATGAAATACGGTGACCACATGTCTAGGTATTCCGGCCATTCTGCAAGCGTCAGGGGTCACTCCATCGGGAAAAAGTTCCTTAAGCTCGCGTAGACTAATCCCGGTGTCCCGCGCGAGTTTTCTAACTGGTGGAACGGCCCTAAGTTCCGTATAGTAATGCCTCAGGTAATTAATCACTTTCCAGTGATCCTCTGTAAGCTCCCCGGGCAATATCTTTTGGGCCAGAAGCTCAGCAATCTCCTTAGTCCAGGCTCCTTCCTTCTTCAAGTATCCATCCTCATCGGTCTCTGGTAGTAAACTTGATCTATCCACAACGGTTTGCATTTTCCTCCTCCTTTCTTGTGCCTCTAACTGCTCATTTGGTGTGCGCATTTTCGTGTTCCTCCTTCCTTTTTGTGTATTTGAAATTATTGCGCCTAACTTATTAACCTTAGCTAATCTACTTCCAGTATCCATAGTAGTACATGTGAACGCATATGAACTAGCGTATTAGTGCCTTTCATTCGTGGTTAAAAGTGCCTTATTAATCCAGGCTTAATAGTGTCAATAATACCTATATGATGAATAGTTGAAATAGGCAATTATGCCCTAGACTATTCGTGTCTTTGTAGCGTATATATAGAAAGAGACTGCTGTAAAAGAGGTGCAGGATACTTCCTGTTGTGGGCTAGGGGTGGCACCCAGATAAAAATAGTCTCCCAAGATTGGGGGATTAGAGGGTTGATGAGACAATAATATTCCAAAGAGGAGTTCTAACTCATGCCCCCGATCAATCCTATAGCCATCATGCTTTCTGCTACTCAATCGCTTTAGATAGTTTAATCGGCTGTATTTTGCGATATTCGTAAAATGTACGGGCCTTGCCAATGACAACTTCATCATGACCTTCACTAACATACATATTTATTCGTTATTCAGTATGCTAGCTATTCAAGAGTCCTCCAGGCAATAAAAGGTAAACCATATTCTAGGTTTCTTCACTGAAACTCTGAGCTGTTGTTCCTTTCATAATTGTTCTCGACTCCTTTTCATGAAGAATGCTTCCCACTTGCTATTACACTATTCAACATTTGCTTCAATGACTGTTTATAATGGAAACCCAATAGCTTTTTTATCGGTTCAGAGTCCTGAAAAAGAAGCACCGCAGGCAAAGGAAGGATATGATATTTAGCCATCAGTCCAGACTCATTTTCGACATCAATCCTCACAAACTTCACCATTTGATCATACTCTTTAGCAATAGCCTCTACTTCTAGGCAAAGGGGGAAGCATGACCTACACCACGAAGCGGTGAAGCAGACAAAGACTGGGAGTTCAGATTTTAATACTTCCAATTCGAAATCCTTACCTGTGATCTCTAATATCATCATGCCCTCCAGTTACATAGAGTTACTTTGACCGGCTATAGGAGCCCGCAGAAAACTCCCCATCGGACGCATAGTCGCCTAGTGTTGTTGGATTAGGCTTATTTACACCATGCAACTACGGAATACACGTACTTGTACCTGTATTATTTAGAAAGAAAGACTCACCCAACTGCTGGGCAAGAAGGGCTGCTGCCGTAAACCCAGTGCAGTGCGATACCCCAACGCGCTGCACACCCATTTCCTGTAGAGCTACAGCAGTTCGCAGCACCCGCTCTTCCGATGCATTAATAAGATGTGTACCTCCTATAACAGTATGAATTAACTCTACTCCTGTTATCTCTTGAGCATGTCTTAAGGTATTTATTGCACCCCGATGGGCGCAACCCAGGATAACAACCAATCCCTCACTGGTCTTGATAATGAGAGCCCGGTCGTCTAGCAGCTCGTCACGGTACCAGTTGCTGCCCTCCTTGATATACATATTGGCATCTAGCTCTTCAAATTCCTCGGTCATAGGGATCTCTCCAGTGGTGACAATATCGTCCGTTATCCATACCGGTTTATTGCTCAAAGCAAATAAGGTGGCTAAAGGCTCAAGTGTTTCCATGGAAAAGGGAATACCTATATAACGCTCTACACCACCACCGCGGCGATACTTCTGCGCCCATATATCGGGATGGGCAATTACCTCTACCGGTTTCCCTACATGCTCGAGTACCCCTTTCAATCCCCCGGTGTGGTCATAGTGTCCATGACTCAATACGATGTTATCAATTGTTGATAAATCCAAGCCTAGGATAGGCGCATTGTGGGGAACAGAGATGCTAGCACCAGTATCAAACAGTATCTTTACATCGTCTGTTTCTACCAGTATGCTTAATCCCCACTCAGCGAGCACTCCGGGTAGCCCAGCGGTGTTTTCACTGAGGGTAGTGATACGGATAGGCAATCTCAGGTCTCCTTTACATTACTTTCTTTAGTTATAAACACGCATCCAACCATAACTAATCGGTTTTTTATATGCCGATCTGATAAGTCATAGAAAGCATTATCAGTTATGCCAATCTTTAATTATTATTTCTCAATGGCCTTTTCTTTAAAGCCTAAGCAATAATGGTCACCAAGCATTATATGACCGTAGTGCTGAGCCCTTTGTTGGTGGCAGATATACATGTCGATATGGGTATCTGAGGA
>DUER01000021.1 GCA_011192075.1 Dehalococcoidia bacterium
CGGTGCGGGTTACACCTTGTCCCCGACATCTTTGCTTTCTTACTCAGGCGTAGTAGCATTGATTGGACAGCTCTCGGTGTAAGCAGAAATCCATCCTCCGTAAGAAAGACTTCGCCTGTTCTGGGAGTATCCGGCTCCGGCCTGAAATGCATGATATAACGCCTGAGAGTGCGCCTGACCTGGCTGCCAAAGGGAACTACTCTTTCCTTGTTGCCTTTACCCTTCACCAGAATGAAGGATTGCAGGAAATCTATGTCGTCCATTTGCAGACCTATCAGTTCCGATAACCGTATGCCAGTATCGAAAAGCAGCAATATCATGGTATAGTTTCGGAAACCATGAGAGCTTTTCTTATCGATGGCGCTTAGTATCCTTTGTATCTGTTCCTGGGAGAAGGTGCTGATCACCTTTCTCGGTGTCTTGGGTAGTTTCAGGCTGGTCATCGGATTGTAGGTGATATAACCTTCATCCGTGAGCCAAGACCAGAAGGCTTTTAGCGTCCTGGCATAACCCTGTACCGAATGTGCAGATAGTCTCTTGTCATCATGAATACTGGAACTACTTTCCCATCTTGTTACTTCGGTCTGCAGGTGGGAGATAAACCGGCGTGCTTCTTCCTTGCCGATTTCATCTACTGAGTCCGGGATGTGATTATCGCTGAGGAACTGTGCGAAACGTTTCAGATTGGCGGCATACCATGTTATTGTTTTGGTGCTTTTACCTTCTGTACTCAAACAGAGCGCATAACTTTCTGTCAGGCGAACAAGGTTTAGGCTAAATCCTGTCATTTTACCCCCTCTTTTTAACGAATCAGGTGCTCAAAAAGGGGCTGTATTTTGAGGATCTTCGGAACATTGGGTGGATTTAGCTTCAAAATTGGGGCTTGGTAGGCCGTACAGGTCTCGAACCTGTGACACCCTGATTAAAAGTCAGGTGCTCTACCAACTGAGCTAACGGCCCACATATCCAAGGTAGTTTAGCAAATCTTGGGTTTCTGTGCAACCTGTTGTGCTCCTCCATCACCTTTACGACTGAAACACAATTCAACAGCTAGGGGATGGTCTATGACACTTCTATGGTGAAAGTGTCGTTGATTTTCAGGTGACATCCAGACTAAACTGGAATTCCATGTATACGAGCTCAAGCGGATTGACTTTATTTCTTCTCAATCTCGGTAGACAGTCCGGCTACTGCCAGGATATCGGGAACTACTTCCTCTCTGCCTATAGCCATAATGTGGACTCCATCACAAATCGAATCCCTTTTCAGGGCGGCAATCATCCGACCGGCAATCTCAATACCTTTGTTGAGTGCCTCACCTTTGGGCGCGCCCGACAGTTCATCAATCAGGTCTTTGGGCACAAAGATACCAGGTACATTCTCGGTCATATATTTTGCCATCCTGGCTGAACCAAGTAAGACTATCCCCGCCAGCACCTTGACGGGGAATTGACGGGCATACTCCATGAACTTACTGAAGTTATCTAGGTCATAGATGGCTTGAGTTTGGAAGAATTCGGCTCCAGCCTCGACTTTCTTTTCAAACTTAATGAGCTGTGGTTCGATTGGTTGTGCCTCGGGGGTGACTATGGCTCCAGCATAGAACTCAACCGCTCCATCGAGGTCATTTCCTCCCAAATCTTTTCCCGATTCGAGTTGCCGAATTGCCCTCAATAGCTGAGTTGAATCAAGCTCGAAGACATCTGCAGCCTCTTTGTGGTCGCCAACCACGACCGCATCACCGGTAAGACAAAGGACATTTCTTATGTCTCTTACGTAGGCTAAGAGAAGGTCAGATTGAAGGGCCAATTGGTTGCGGTCACGACAAGTCATCTGCAGTATAGGTTCGCCGCCTCGTTCTTTGATGTACAGGCAGCCACCGATAGAAGGAAAGCGCATCACCGAGCTTTGGTGGTCGGTGACGTTAATGGCGTCCACTTTATCCTTGAGGGTGTCAATATGGTGGCACATCTTCTCAATGTTACTCCCCTTTGGCGGGCTAATCTCGCTGGTCACCACGAATTTACCAGAGTTGATGGCTTCTTTAAAGCTCTGTGCCATAGTCTTCCTCCTCGATTACGAGATTATGGTTATTCGTGGTCTGGGTACCACCTGGGAATTCTTAATAGGCTGGTACTTCCGCATCAAATCAAGCCGACCCTGCTCTTTCAAACGCTCATAGATGAGGGTCCAAGCACAATCCTTTTCCGTGTCAACTTCACACTTGCCGTTGTTGGTACCACCGCAAGGTCCATTTAGTAGGTGCTTATGGCAGGCGGTGATGGGACAGATGCCAGCAGTCCAACCCAGGACACACTGACCACACTGGGCACAAACTTCGTGAAAATTACCTGGGCTATCTTCTAAGCCTATGAATAGGGTATCCAGCGCGGGGATGACTGGCTTATCAATATACGAACCCACTCTTTGTACTCCCAAACCACAGGTCATCACCAGGATGCAGTTCGCATTCTGAATCGCCTCGTTGTTTTCTCTTAGGGATACTTCCGTCATCTCATCGCAGGCAATGGGGATGACTGTCCAGCCGGTGACTATCTTACCCATATCTTGCAGTCGGTCCTTCATATCCAGAACCTCTTCTATTCCGCCAGTCTTGGTCATAGTGGTGCAAGTGCCACAGCCAATGATGTATACCCTTCCCAGACCCTCCAGTTGCTGCTCAATCTCCTCAAGAGACTTTTGTTTGGTAATGGATTTCATTGTCACCTCCCAATTGAACACTATACCCCAGGAGTGTCCTTATGTTTCCAGATCGCACCTCAAGCACCGCTTGGCCTCCTCTCTTGCCTGCTCTTCCGAGAAGCCCAGTTCAATCTCTTGGAAGCTTTGTTTCCTTTCCTGAGCCGGCAGTGTGGGTATTTCCAACCTGGGTTTCGCCTCCCAAGTTTCCTCTTCTTCTCCAGCAGTGACCTCTTCAGCACCTTTGACCTTTAGATCGTATATCTCGACTCGTGAGGTATCGCCCTTGAGATATTTGTCTATAGCGACAGCCCCCCTTCTACCAGCAGCAATGGCTTCTATAACCATGCCCGGCCCAGTGACAAAGTCACCGCCAGCAAATATCCCTGGGATATTTGTCGCTAGGTTATTACTGTCAACCAAGAGTGTCTCCCATCGGGTGCGTTCCAGGGCGCTATCAGGGGGCAGGAAGGAGAGGTCAGGAGCCTGACCTACGGCAGCAAGGATAGTGTCAGCCTCGACAAAGAACTCGGAGCCGAGAATTGGTATGGGCCGTCGCCGCCCGCTGGCATCGAACTCGCCTAACATCATACGGATACATTGTAGGCCAGTTGCTCTCCAGTTATCACTAACTATGCGTGTAGGACTGACTAGGAAATTGATCTGGACACCCTCGGTTATGGCCTCATCATACTCGACCTCGGTAACTGGCATTTCGTCCCGGGTCCGCCGATAGTATATGTTCACTTCATCGGCGCCGAGGCGAAGCGCGGTGCGAGCAGCATCCAATGCTACATTGCCGCCGCCAATGACAGCTACCTGGCGCCCTACCGTGACCGGTTTACCTACTCTTATATCCCTCAGGAACCTGAGCCCATAGTAGAAGCCGGCAGTGTCCTCCAGCTCGCCTGGTATGCCTATACGCTGACTTCTCTGGGCACCGGCAGCAATAAACACAGCTTCAAATCCGTTTCTTCTGAGGTCCTCAACAGTGAAATTCATATTGATTGGTGTATTGTACCTTATTTCTACACCCCGCTTGGCGATATAGTCAATCTCATTGTTAATAACCTCGCGAGGCAGACGAAATTCGGGTATAGCTAGCGATAGCATACCTCCACCCACGGGAAGGGCTTCAAAGACTGTAACCTGATAGCCTATCTGGGCCAGATAGTAAGCACAGGATAGACCAGTAGGCCCGGCCCCAACCACGGCTACCTTTTGGGCCTTGGTTTGAGGGAAAGGCTGGGGTTCAGGTAGTTCGGCGACATGGTCAAAATACCAGTCAGCGGCAAAGCGCTTGAGTGACCTGACGGCTACCGGGTCGTCAAGCTCTCCTCGCCGACACCTGCGCTCGCAGGGGTGATGACAGATACGTCCACAGATGGCAGGGAAGGGGTTACGCTCCCGGATGGTATCAATAGACTCCAAGTATTCGTCGTTGGCAATGTGGGCAACATATTTAGGGATGTTGATTCCTACCGGGCAGGTATGCTGGCACGGGGATATCATCAAGGCGTCACAGACAGCAGCCGGGCAGTTTTTTCCCTTTATGTGAGCCTCATATTCCTCTTGGAAGTAGTTGAGGGTAGAGAGTACCGGATTGGGACAGGTCTGTCCCAGACCACACAAGGAACACTGCTTGACGGTGGTAGCTATGGTACGCAGAGTGTCGACGTCCTCATCACGCCCCTTCCCTTGGGTGATTCTGGTCAGGATCTCTAGCATCTGCCTGGTTCCCAGCCGGCAAGGCGTGCATTTGCCGCAGGACTCATCCTGGGTAAAACTAAGGAAATACCGAGCTACTTCCACCATACAGGTGCTCTCATCCAGTACCACCATGCCGCCGGAGCCCATGATTGAGCCTAGCTTGGTCAGGGAGTCGTAGTCCACAGGGGTGTCAAGAAACCGAGTGGGAATGCATCCGCCCGAAGGGCCACCTGTCTGTACTGCTTTAAACTGCTTACCACGGGGGATACCACCCCCAATATCAAAGATGATAGTGGATAGGGGAGTACCCATGGGCACCTCAACCAGACCGCTATTGGCAATCTTTCCGGTAAGAGCGAACACAGCTGTTCCCTTACTTTGTTCAGTACCCAGGCTGGTGAACCAGTCAGCTCCACGGTCGATAATAACCGGGACTGAAGCCAGCGTCTTCACGTTGTTGATGATGGTAGGTTTTCCGTCTAAACCTGACTGGGCTGGGAATGGGGGGCGGGGACGGGGCATTCCTCGTCGGCTTTCAATGGATGCAATTAAAGCCGTCTCCTCACCACAGACAAAGGCCCCGGCGCCCTCCTTAATATTCACTGCGAAATCAAAGCCAGAACCAAGAATGTTACTTCCCAGAAATCCCCTCTCTTGTGCTTGTTCCAAGGCGATGCGAAATCGCTTCACTGCTAGTGGATATTCGGCACGGACATAGATGTAGCCTTCAGTAGCTCCCATAGCATACCCGGCGATGGTTAGCCCTTCAATAACAGTGTGAGGGTCTGCCTCCAAGATAGAGCGGTCCATAAAGGCTCCAGGGTCACCTTCGTCGGCATTGCAGATGACGTATTTCTCTGAGCCAGGGGCATTGCGGCATAACTGCCACTTGCGGCCAGAAGGGAAGCCGGCACCGCCACGTCCCCGGAGGCCGGACTTTGTGACCTCCTCAATGACGTCCTCAGGGGACATATCAAGAAGGGCCTTCCCCAGGGCGCGGTAGCCACCGCTATTGATATAGTCGTCAAGCTTTTCGGGGTTAATGTGCCCGCAGTTACGCAGAATGACGCGCTGCTGTTTCTGGTAGAACTTTATATCTAAATAGCGTGGTATGGCTTGTCCAGTCACCGGGTCGCGATAAAAAAGGCGCTCTACTGGCTTGCCGTCGCGAAGGTGGGAGGTCACAACCTCGGTAGCATCCTCTTCTTCAACATGGGTATAGAAAATACTATCAGGTTCAATAACCACATTAGGCCCCTGCTCGCAGAAGCCATGACAGCCAGTGAAGTCCACCTTGGTGTCTTTGAGACGATGCCGCTCTACTTCTGCCTTGAGTGCCTCATAGACGGTACCAGATCCCCCGGAGATACATCCTGTCCCCTGACAGACAAAAACGGTGCACTGGTTTGACATGCTACTCACCACTCTTTTTGTCTCCGAAGAGTTGGCCTACCTTCTTGGGATTGAGGTGGCCGTAGGTTTGTCCGCTAATAACCATGTTGGGTGCTAAAGCACAAACACCTATACAGGCCACAGTCTCTAGGGTATATTCGAGGTCGGGGGTGGTTTCACCCTCCTCAAGACCTAAATGCTGCTTTACCAATTTCAGTATTGTCTTTCCACCCCGCACATGGCAGGCAGTCCCCCGACATACCCTAACTATATTCTTGCCTCGGGGGGTGGTGTAGAGCTGGGCATAGAAGGTGATTACCCCTTGCACTTGGACTGGGAACAAACCCAGAGAGCTGGCTATAGGCTTTACTGCTTCGAGGGGGATATAGTTGAATTCCTCCTGGATTTCCTGAAGGACAGGAATCAGTGGCCACTTCTGATTCTGATAACGGGCTATGATTTCGTCTATCCGTTCCAGGTCAGGAGCTACCTTCAGTTCATCCATGAGAGTTAATCCTTTCCAGCTTTACGGCACATGTTTTGAGAGAGGGGGTCTTTGCTTGGGAGTCCAAGACGATACTGAACAGTTTGCCAACTGGACTGGCTGGGAATGATATAGGCATAAAAAGAATTCCTTCAGGGAGCGTGTTGGTGGGCCTGGCCTTAGCGGTAACCCAACCTACCGATGATATGACCTTAATCTCGTCGTCTTGGGTGATTCCAAGGCGTTGGGCATCAACCTGGCTCACCTCGACAAAGGCCTCGTGCTGGAATTTCTTTAGCCGTAACGCTCTTGAGCTTCTGGAACCAGTACCAAATTGATACAGGATAGTCCCCGTCAGCAGAGTGAGAGGATATTCATCTTTTGATATCTCTGCCTGCGGGACATATTGAACCGGAGAAAAGCGTCCCTTTATCTCCGAGTCGACATAGCCAATACTTTGGTACAAGGGAACCATTTCCTTGCTCTCGTCCATAACTTCTTGGAGGGAGGAATACGGCATCGGGCAACCCATCTTGTTCGCCAGCCGAAGAATTATCTCCCAGTCTGGTAAGCTGTCGCCGAGAGGTTTAATAGCCTGACGCACCTTCTGAACCCTACCTTCGAAATTGGTAAATGTACCTTCCTTTTCGGCGAAGCTGGCTGCGGGCAGAATCACAGTTGCCAGTTTTGCCGTTTCGGTGAGGAACATGTCCTGCACCACTAGGCAATCGAGACCCACCAGGGCATCTTTAACCAGGCTCAGCTGCGGGAAACTTAACGCTGGATTTTCTCCCACAATGTACATACCCTTTATTTTGGCCTCTTTTGCTTGCTCAATCATTTCTATAGCGGTTAGCCCGATATCAGTGGGCAGTTCAACTCCCCACCGTTCGGCGAAATTCTTCCTAGCTTGGGCATCCTCCACACTTTGATAGCCAGGCAGGAAATCGGGCAAAGCCCCCATGTCACATGCACCTTGCCCATTGCTATCCCTTTGCAGGGTATAGATACCAGCTCCTCTGCGCCCGATGTTTCCGGTCAGTATCGCTAGGTTCACCAAAGCCATCACACTATCAGTTCCGGTGACATGCTGTGTGATTCCATTGCCACAGACAATTGAAGCTTGGTTTGCCTCGGCAAAGAGTCGAGCAGTACGACGCACTTCTTGACTGGAGACACCGCTCATCTTCTCTACATACTCAAGGGTATATACCTCCAGGCTCTTGCTCAATGCCTCAAAGTTATCTGTTCTTCTGGTGATAGATTCTTCATCCAATAAACCTTCATCGACAATCACCTTGGCTAAGCCGTTTATAAGGACTAGGTCTGTGCCAATTTTAGGTCTCAACCAAAGGTGGGCGAATGAAGAAAGCTTTGTTTGTTGAGGGTCCACAAGCAGTAGCTTGGCACCCTTGTATCTAACGGCACGCTTTATGGCATATCCGACGATAGGGGCTGAGGAGGTAGGATTAGCCCCGATAATTAATATCACATCTGAGCGTTCCAGGTCGTCAAGAGAGTTTGTGGCTCCATATGAGCCAAGGGTCCATCCCAAACCGACACGGCTGGCAGAGCTATACAATCGGCTGCCATTGTCGATGTTGTTGGTCCCCAGTACACCCCGAGTGAATCTCTGTAACAGATAGTTTTCCTCATTGGTACACTTAGAGGAACCAAGGACAGCCAGGCTACTGGGGCTGTGAGCTTCCTTTATCCGCCCCAATTTAGTAGCGACCAAGTCCAAAGCCTGTTCCCATGATACTTCCTCAAAACTGCCATTCACCCTAGTTAGAGGTCTAGTCAGCCTTTCTGAGTTGTGCACGAAATCGTAGCCATAGCTCCCCTTGACACAAAGCGCGCCGTGGTTCACACCCTCTTTGGCGGGTCTGACCCGTACTATATGATTGTCCTTGACCTCTAAGTAGATGCTGCATCCACAGCCACAAAGAGAACAGGTAGTCGGGATGCTTGTTGCCGTTGTCCCTTGGTATGAACTCTCCTTTTCCATCAGAGCGCCAGTGGGACAAAATGCTACGCAGGTGCCACAAAAGGTACACTCGGACTTTTCCAGCGGCATATCGTCTAATGTTGCCGGCTTGGAAGTGAATCCGCGGTTAATGTAGTCGATAGCTCCCTCAACGACTAGCTCTTGATCTGCCCGAATGCATTTAGCACATAGGATGCACTTGCTCAAATCCCTTACAATGAACGGGTTAACTTCCTCGATGGTGCGCGGCTGGAGGATTCTTTGGAATTCCACCAGCCCGATGCCCATATCTGCGGCTATCTGACGTAGCTCGCAGCGGTTGCCCTTGTCGCACACCAGGCACGAATCAGGATGGCTAGCCAGCATGAGCTTGACTATGACCTTGCGGTGCTCCAGTACCCTAGGGGATGCCGTATTAATTACCATTCCCGGAGCTATGGGGGTGACACAGGATGCCACGAGTGCACCCGAGCCTTCGTTTTCCACCAGGCAGATGCGACAAGCACCGACTGGTGTCAGATTAGGGTCATGGCATAGCGTAGGAATATTTACACCGGACTCTTGTGCCAATTCCAGTACGGTCATTCCGGAATTACCACTTACTTCCCGCCCATTAAGCGTAATGGTAATTGTTTCTAATGTCTGATCCTCCTTCCAGCTAGGGTATCAGTGAGGTTGAGTTGATTGTACTATAATTGTCTAAAAGCCTACCCTCTTAAGGTATTGCTC
>DUER01000022.1 GCA_011192075.1 Dehalococcoidia bacterium
GTATTCCCATCTCCTCCACTTGCTCCGTTTACCTGTAGAAACCACGCTCCACCTTTCGTTCAACTAATGAGGGCGATGCCGAATTGCAAACGGCTTTGGCATTTACCTAACTGCTGCAGCGGTCTTTGCCGTAAAAGTCAGGGCGCCGTCACTAAGGTCAACCACGATGGTATCGCCCTCTTTAAACTCTCCTCTCAATACCTTGGTTGACAACGGATTTTCAACATAGTGCTCTATAGCTCGTCTCAGCGGTCGGGCTCCATAAATTGGGTCGAAGCCGACTTTAGCCAACCATGACTTTGCCTCATCGGTTATCTCCACCCCCAGCTTACGCTCAGCCAGACGCTTCTGCAGGTCCTTTACCAGCAAATCAACGATATTCCTGAGTTGTTCTTCAGTTAGCTCATGGAAAACTATAGTCTCATCCAACCGATTAAGGAATTCAGGACGGAAGGTCTTTTTGACTGCACCCATCACCTTTTCCTTCATACTCTCATAGCTCTCTTTCTGAGCTTTAGCTTCGTCTCTCTGCTTGGTAAAACCAATACTTGTCTCACGCTTGATAAGTTCAGCACCGACATTACTGGTCATAATGACTACTGCATTCTTAAAATCTACCGTTCGCCCATGACCATCGGTCATCCGTCCATCATCAAGGACTTGAAGCAGGCTGTTAAATACTTCAGGGTGCGCCTTTTCAATTTCATCCAGCAGGATTACCCGGTAGGGGCGTCGCCTCACCGCCTCAGTAAGTTGTCCCCCCTCCTCATAGCCAATGTAGCCCGGTGGGGCGCCAATAAGGCGTGATACCGTGTGCTTCTCTTGATACTCTGACATATCCAGGCGCACCATTGCGTTTTCATCATCAAACAGGAACTGGGCTAAGGTGCGAGCTAGCTCGGTCTTGCCGACACCAGTTGGGCCCAGAAACATAAAGCTGCCAATGGGTCGCCTCGGGTCTTTGAGCCCAGTCCGGCTTCTCCTGATAGCTTCACAAATAGCAGTGACTGCCTCTTCCTGATTTACCAATCTCTCATGAATCCGCTCTTCCATATGAAGTAGCTTCTCAGCTTCACCCTCCAGCATCTGGGACACGGGAATACCTGTCCACTTAGAGATTAGCTGGGCAATGTCCTCTTCATCAACTATGCTATCAATTTTCTCCTGCTTAAGCCAACTGCTCTTGGCCTGGTTATACTCCTCTTCCAAACGTAGCCTGTCACTCTTAAGTTGGGCTACCTGCTTATAATCCTGCCGTTGTGAAGCTGCCTCCTCCTCATTAGTCAGTTGCTTGAGGTGCTGCTCCAGTGATTTAACCTCGGGGGGCGCACTCTCAGTATCAATGCGCAACTTGCTGGCGGCCTCGTCAATAAGGTCAATAGCCTTATCAGGCAAATATCTATCCGAAATATAGCGTTGACTCAACCGGGCTGCTGCCTCCAAAGCCTCATCACTGATTATAATCTTATGGTGGGCTTCATACCGGGGACGAAGTCCCTTAAGCATCTCGATAGTGGCTTCAATACTTGGCTCGCCAATGAATACCGGCTGAAGTCGCCGTTCTAGAGCTTTGTCCTTCTCAATAAATTTACGGTATTCATCAAGGGTGGTTGCCCCGATACATTGTAGCTCACCATGAGCCAATGCCGGCTTGAGCATATTACTGGCATCAATGGCTCCCTCAGCCGCTCCAGCACCAACTACAGTATGGAACTCGTCAATAAACAATATAACCTCACCCTGGGCTTGGCGAACCTCGTCCATAACCGCCTTAAGCCGCTCCTCAAACTCACCACGGAACTTGCTTCCGGCGACTAGGGCCCCCATGTCCAGAGCTACTATTTTGCGCCCTTTAAGTGCATTAGGCACATCATCAGCCACAATCTTCTGAGCCAGCCCTTCAGCAATAGCAGTTTTGCCCACCCCGGCATCGCCAACAATCACTGGGTTGTTCTTGGTACGTCGGCTGAGTATCTGCGTTACCCGCTTAATCTCATCCTCCCGGCCGATAACCGGGTCGAGCTTCCCCTCACGAGCAAATTCGGTGAGGTCACGACCGTACTTCTCTAGGGAGCGATACTTACTTTCGGCCCTGGCATCAGTAACCCGATGCCCACCACGGAGCTTCTGAAGGGCAGAATACACCTTCTCCTGGTCAATACCAGAGCGATGAAGGATGGCTGCTGCTTCACCCTTTTCATCCTCGGTCATAGCAATCAACAGGTGCTCGGTGCCAATAAACTCATCCTTAAGCCTATCCGCCTCATCCTCGGCTCGCTTTACCAGTTGAGCAATGCGCGGCGTGGCATAAATTTGCGCCGTCTCATAAGCCGCATTGGGAAATTTCTCCAGGGCAGCTTCTACCTGCTGCCTTACTGCCTCAACATCAACACCAAGCTCCCTCAAGATGTCACCGACTAAGCCCTTTTCCTGCAGGAGCAAAGCTAGCAGGATATGTTCCACATCCCACTGTGTGTGATGATGTTGCCCCACCAGTTGCTGAGAAGTAGCCAATGCCTCCTGCGCTTGCTCGGTAAACCTCTCCTGCCTCATATCCTTATAACCACCTTTTAAACTTTTCTAAGAACCCGCTTAGCTCTTAGCCGCGGCTTCTTCAGCAAAGACCTCATCCCGAAATACAATCACCCTGGAGCATTCTGGACCTTCACACCTTAGCTCACGACCTAACTTCTTTGCTCTCTTCTTCAGTTCTTTAGCCGTTTCCTTGGTAATACTCTCAATATATTTCTTATAGCCGACACATCTGGTCAACCTGTCCTTATACACCATTAGTGTTACATCATCATCCACAGCATCACAGTAAATCGTAGTTGCTGTTACTTGCCAACTTGCCAAGCTAATATCTCCTTAGCTAATAGTTTCGTAATTCAATATATTACCACAAACAGACCGCAGGCTAAAACCCTCCGTGCCTGAATTTGTCCAGCTCTGCTTCCAGCTCCTCCACACGGCGCTGTAACTCAGTCATGTGTCGAGACATACGCAAAATAACCTCCACCCCAGCCGAGTTAATCCCAAGGTCATCCATTAAGGTCTTTACCCTGCGAAGCTGAGCTATATCCCTCTCTGAATATAGACGAATATTACCTGGTGACCGAAACGGCTCTATTATGCCAATCCTCTCATAATAGCGCAATGTATGACTTTGAATCCCAAGTATCCTAGCGGCTATGCTTATTACGTAGCGGGGTTCATTGTTGTCTATATCCATAATAATCTCCAACTTCAGCTACCAGGCCGCAGTTGGCTAAACTGCTCAAATAGCTTCTTCTCCTCCTCTGAGAGCTTAGTCGGTAATGTTACGCTTACCTTAGCCAACAGGTCGCCATGGGAAGAACCGCCTAGATGGGGCATACCCTGGTCTGTAAGGCGAAAGGTACGACCATTTTGGGTCTCTGGCGGGATCTTTAGTGCTA
>DUER01000023.1 GCA_011192075.1 Dehalococcoidia bacterium
ACTCTAACAGTGGATTGGCTTATTTTGGTGTCATTTAATGAAGCTCGGCATCCGACAAAATAGAGAACGCTTGCCTTGATTGAGGGTTTAATGTCCTTAGGTAACCAATTACTACGCTCAGACTGCTTTCTACCGAAGCGGTTACCAGTTTTCTCTATATTATCGGTTACCGGCAAATGTTCGGGCATAGGTCCATTGCCTTTCTCGACCATCCGCACCCTTAGTGCCTCGAGCATGAGTTGTAGTTCAAAGTCCAGGTCTCGCTTGCCGGCTACATCACAACTACCACACATAGGATCCTTGTATACTACTTCACGAAGCGTGGGTGAGGAGTAGTCTAGGTTGCCAGATAGCAGGTGGTCAATAATTTCGCATTTACCGGCAACACCATAAGCATCAAACCCCTCGTATTGCCAAGGTGGACAGCGCGAGGAAAAATCGACTCCGCGAATATAATTGTAGTCTATCCACCGTGCATGACCCTGGGCAGGATAATGTCTGGTCTCATTCCTATAATTTTCAAGTTTTAGCCCCAGCTCTAACTTTTCTTCTGTCATTCCATTCTCCTTATCGGCTTCTAGAAGCAAAGATTGCCTGGATTCAAGATACCATTGGGATCGAAATGTTTCTTGAACCTTTTCAGCAATGCGGCATACTCTCCGTGTTTTCTATAGACAATATTGGCAATTAAGGGATAGGGTCTGTTGAAGTAGGCTTTTTCCTCTATAAGCGCAGCGGCTGAATCAAGATAGATAGCTTTTATTACTTCCCTCTCGGTTTTATCGTCTGGGTCGAAGTAGAAATTGAACTGGACCTGGCAGGCATGACCATCCTGAAGTGGTTGAATGTAGCCACCAATATTACTAATGGGGTAATCATATTTGGAAGCCACCAGAAATACTATGGGCAAGTAATTCTCTACTTGTTCAAGGGTGGTGATGAACGTGATATCTTGGCAAGCACCTTTATGGGCATGTTTCCAGTAAGTCTTATCCTTGGGCCAGTGGCTCCGTAGCATGCTTGGAATTTTTTTCTCGGCGCCAAGCATAACCGGTAGTGTATCCATGAGGTCAAGTTGTCTAAAGCTAGACAACATTATATTCTTGAGGGCATCCTCTTGGTACTGCATCTTTTCTTCAGGACGATAATCAGGAGCATTTTGAACTATGATAAGCGTCCAGGGGGCTAAGTCCGCTCTCAGTGTATGAAATTGCGCTGGCCACTTTTCAGTGAGGATTGTGGCTAGATTAACATTGTTTATAATCAGGCACTCGTTACATATTCCAGCCCTGAGTATAGAATACGATGGCTCAATAAGTTCACCGAGCGTATCGCCGGCTATAAAAAATGCTCGACAGAGGGTTGGCTTCTGCTCAAATTCAACAACACCCCAAGTGACGGCACCGATTGTACCTTGCGCTCCGTATAGAAAAGTGTCCCAGCTCATACAGCCGGGACCAGTTGGGCAGACACCGTCAGCAAGACTACCGCTTCGGAAATTACCGACACTCGCGGAACCTGTAACAAATAACTCTCCGTTACCCCAAATAACTTGCATCGATAGTAGGGGCTCAGCTGATTCGTGGTTCTGAATTACTGGCTGCTCCCTTTCAAGATAATCCATTATTACCGACCTTGAGGCGTGAGGAAGCAATGGAATTATAGGTATATATCCTTTGGCATCTAGTGTGGCACAGAATTGCTCCCAGGTTACACCGACCTGGAGATAAGCTACCCTGGAGTCTTCTACTATCTCCACAATACGGTTCATCTGTGACAGGTCAAGGACAACACCGCCTTCCTTAGGTAGGGTACACCCGTTAAAATGAATCCCGGAACTCTGGGGAACAACGGCGAACATGGCCTCATTAGCCAGCTGAATTATCTTTTGAGTCTCCGCCACAGTCCTGGGGCGGACCACACAAGTAAAAAGCCCCGGACGCTCTAGACTATGGTCTCTACCGTAACGTTCTATAATATCCGGGGAATCGAGGACATTATCCTTGCCTACAATCTCTGTTAACCCATCTTTAATAGCCATGAACCAACCTCTGAATATTTATTTGCGTCCCAGCCACCCCTGCCATGCTTATTTAATGATATCTCCTCCGAGACGAGATTTTATCACAATCACTATACTGCGGGCAAGCATGGTACCACAAGTTGACTTGACAACCTACTATGCTGATATAATCCAAATAGGAGCCAGAAATATATATGCTCAAGACCTACTGGTTCAGGTAGGTAAGAAGGATAGGCCGTTATGTTCAAAAAGATTCAGAAGGCTAAATTACTACTGAGGGTGATATAATGGACTTAGAAGATTTAAGAAGGAAAATTGACGAGATTGATGCCAGGATAGTCGAGCTTATAAGCAACAGAATTAGAATTGCCGAAGAAATAGGGAAGGAGAAGGAGAAACAGGGAAAACAAATTGAGGATAAGGAAAGAGAGGGACTAGTCCTGGAGAATGTCAGAAGTATTTCTCGGAGCGAAAATATAAGCCAAGAGGATGTAGAAACCATTTACCAACAAATATTAACAGCGTGCAAACGGAGACAAGGAGCCTGGGTCGCTTTTCAAGGCGAGATTGGTGCCTACAGTGAGGAGGCAGCATTTCAGTTCTTTGGCTCCTCAATCCAGATTAAACCTTGTGAAAGCTTAGACGATGTCTTTAAAGTAGTAGAACGGGATGAGGTACAGTTTGGTGTGGTTCCAATCGAGAATTCACTGGAGGGGAGTATAAGCCGAGTATATGACCTACTTTTAGACTCAAGTCTTAAGGTATGTAGCGAAATAGAACTTCGGATCGTCCACTGTCTTATAGGTGTCCCGGAAGCACGGTTAGATTCAATAAAAAGGGTTTACTCTCATCCACAGGCTTTGGGGCAGTGTAAAACCTTCTTAAGACACTTGGGCTGTGAGTTAATCCCAACCTATGACACGGCCGGAAGCGTAAAAATGATAAAGGAGAAGGGAGCAACAGACGGAGGAGCAGTCGCTAGTGCTAGAGCTGCCGAAATCTACGGGATGAAGACCTTAGCCCGAGAAATCGAGGATAATCCCAATAATTTCACTAGGTTTTTTATCCTGTCCAAACAAGATTCCCCACCATCAGGAAACGACAAAACCTCCATAGTCTTCGCGGTAAAACACAAACCGAGAGCATTATATGAATCCCTCAAGGAGCTTGCTGCTAGAAATATTAATTTGACCAAGATTGAGTCGAGACCAACAAGACAAAAGCCATGGGAGTATAATTTCTATTTGGACTTTGAAGGCCATCGAGAGGATAAAGTATTTCAAGAGGCTTTGGAGAGCTTAGAAAGAAGCTCACTCTTTGTAAAGGTCTTGGGTTCATATCCTAAAGCCAAGTAAAGACACCTATAAGAGGAACAAATGAGAGTAGCAATAATTGGTGGCTCAGGAAAGATGGGACGGTGGTTTGCCCACTTTTTGTTGAAAGAGGGCAATGAGGTAATAATAACCGGTAGAAATGAAAGGAAGCTTTTAGAAGCCAAGCAGCAACTGGGGGTGGATATTGTCCCTAATGTGGAAGCAGTTGAGCGTGCTGATGTAGTTTTAATATCGGTGCCAATAGATAATTTTAAAGCAGTTATAGAACAGCTCTGCCCCTATATACGTCCCAAGCAAGTCATTATAGACGTTACGTCTATCAAGGTGTTTTCAGTTGAAACAATGCATAAGCATATAAAAACAGGCTTAGTGCTCGGTGTACATCCGATGTTTGGCCCGAGCACTAAGGATATTGTCGGTCAAAATTTTGTCCTGACACCAACTAATAGGGAGGAACAAGCCCTCGCTCAAAAGATCAGGGAGTATTTGGAAGCTAGAGGAGCTAGAATAACCGTGATGACTCCTCAAGAACATGATGAAATGATGACCGTCATTCTTGGGCTTTCTCACTTTATTGCTATCGTTTCGACTGATACTTTATCAAGGATTGATAAAGTAAGACAAATGAGAGCCATCAGCGGGACTACTTATAAAGCATTGCTAACGCTGGTGGAGAGTGTTATTCCAGAGGACCCAGAGTTTTACGCCTCCCTGCAAATGAGTTTACCTAACATGACGGAAATTGAGGAACTATTTCAAAAAAGCGCAAAAACATGGTCTGAGCTAATACAGAATAAAGACCAGCAGGAATTTGTCAAGAGAATGAATATATTAAAAAATAGCTTCCAAAAAGATAACCCCGACTTCTGGAAAGCCTCTGAAAAGGTATAAACCTCTCTCACCAGCCTGCCATTTGTTTCATATAAATTCCTCTCTAGGACAAATGTCAATATGATGGTTGAGGTTGAATTATGACTTTTCAAAGGGAACTTGTAGCGGAGACAGCGGAATGTATGCATGAACATGAAAGTTACAATCTAAACATTTAGCCAAAATGGGATATTTCACATTTCATCTTTTTGTGCAATGATAAAAAGACCATTTAGCACACAGATAAGGGAGACAATTCCTCTGCAATAATGGAAAGCGCTTTCGGCCCCCTTCTTTGTATCTTGCCTTTAACTGTTAGCCAACCCTCTCTAAACAATACCTGTCCGCACTTTTCCTGGACATCACCAAATACAGTGATATCTACTACACCGGTACCGTCTTCCATTATCACATAAACCACCCTATTTCCGTTCCTCGTCGGTGGGGTCTGATAACGAATTACCGAACCAGCAATTTTAACGGTCTTACCCGTATTTATTAACTTAAGATCCTTCATCCAAGTAAATCCATCATCGAAAGTAAAGAAATCCAGTGGGTGTGCTGATAAGTCTAGTGACAGTAGCTCCCTCTCTACCAGCATATTTGCTTTTCTGCCATCGCAAGTTACACTAGGCATTGATGATAGCTCTGGCCTTATATCCTCAAATAGAGGTCTCGTTCCCTTCCCAATCTTACGCTTAAGATTCATAAGTTTAGGAAGCTCCAGCAATAGCTCATTCCTGGCAGCGAAGGAGTCAAAAGCCCCAACCTTAATAAGATTTTCTATGATGGACTGGCTGGTATTCGTCCTCAGAACAAAGTCCCTTACTGAAGTGAATTCACCCTTTGCTCTTTCCGATAATATGGATTCCAGCGCTTCTTCTGACATCCCTTTTAGCTGTCTGAGACTGACTCTTATCGCTCCATCTTCAACAGTGTAGTTGCCAAAGGACTTGTTAATATCAAGGGGTAATATCTTGACCCCGAGTCTACGGGCGTCTGCTACCAGGACACGTGGAGGGTAGTAGCCCATGGGCTGGTTGGACAGCAACGCAGCCGTGAATTCAGCTGGGTAGTGGCATTTCAACCAGAGGGTCTGGTAGGCAAGCTCAGCATAGGCAGCGGCATGGGCTTTACAGAACCCGTAGGCAGCGAAGGCAGCCATCTGTTCAAACACTTTCCTGACAATACTTCTGCTTACACCATTCCTTGTAGCACTGGAAATAAAAGAATCACGCATCTTCTCCATTTCTTCTTCGGTGCGATCATGCGTCATAGCTCGTCGAAATCCATCCGCCTCGGCATAACTCATCCCGCCTAAGTCATGGGCAACTTCAAGAATCTGCTCCTGGTAGAGTATAATTCCCAGAGTCTCGCCGAGAGCTTTTTTGAGTCTAGGGTGAATATGAGTTACCCGTTCTTTGCCATGTCTCCGCAGAAGATAAGTCTTATCCATATTGGACTTAAGCGGTCCAGGCCTGACTAGGGAAATTGATACTATTATGTCTTCAAAGCGGTTTGGCAGCAATCTCCCCGCCATTTCCCGCTGCGCTGGTGACTCCAGCTGAAAAGTGCCAATTGACTTGCCATCCCGCAGCATGGCGAAGGCTTCAGGGTCATTTCGATCTATCTTTCCCAAATCAATATCAATGCCGCGATTCCTCTTAATACTGTTAAGTGTGTCCTCGATAACAGTAAGTGTCGGCAGTGCTAGCAGGTCCATTTTAACGATGCCCAACTTCTCGACGTCGTCCTTATCATACTGGCTGATAATGTCACCGCCGCTGGACCACTCTAGCGGTACCATGTCTGATAGTCTGCCATCTCCGATCAGCAATCCCCCCAGGTGAACGGACATGTGCTTGGGGAAGCCATCAATGGCAGCGCATAGCTTGAAGAGGTCAGCCAACTCCGGCCGCTTATAGACGTCATTCTTCTTTAACTCAGGGCGGGAATCGGCGTATTCAAGAAGCTGAGAAGCAGACAGGTAATGGATGCCTTGACATGCTTCGGAAATCAGTTCCTGGGGTACTTGCAGGGCTTTGCCGACATCCCTGATGGCTCCCCTGGCCATGTAGGTGTTAATGGTACCGACGCAAGCAACATTTTCGGTGCCATACTTCTGGTAGACGTAGTCTCTCACTTCATCCCGGTGCCTGCGGTCTATATCGAGGTCAATATCTGGTGGCTCACGCCGTAGAGGATGCATAAAGCGCTCAAAGAGCAAGTTGTTCTCGATGGGATCAATATTGCTGATATCCAGAGCATAGACGACCAGGCTGTCTATGGCACTGCCTCTTGCCTGGCACCTTATGCCGCGTTTCTTCGCCCAGTGGACAATATCCCAGACCACGAGGAAATAGCCACAGAAGCCGAGTTTCCTTATTGTACACAGTTCACGCTCCAAGCGGTTTCTAACTTTTGGTGTTAATGAACCATACTTCCTTAGAACTCCAGCCCGGGCTATCTTCGATAGATAGCTATAGTCGGTTTCACCTTCGTGTATGTCAAACCTGGGGAAACGCAATTTCCCTATTTCCAGTTCTAGATTGCATCTCGAAGCGATCTCCTCCGTCATGGTTATTGCTTCAGGTAGATCCCTGAAAAGTTTTATCATCTCCCGGGGCGACTTTAGGTATTGCTCCACAGTGCGGTAGGCCTGTAACTGAGACACTTGGATATTCTGGTCAATGGCATTGAGCAGTTCTTTGACTTTGTATTCCTCCATTTCAGCGTAGTGGACATTGTTGGTAGCCACTATGGGTATACCTTCTTCTTTGGCAAATCCAGCAAGCCTGTAGCTGCCAGACATTACGTCTCGGGATGGATAGCGTATGATCTCCACAAAGAACTCTTCTCCATATACCTCTCTGTAGAAATCAGCCGTTTGCTTCGCCTGTTCAATCCTCCCTTTCTCAATGAGAACTGGTAGCTCGCCTCTTCCGCAGCCGGATAGGGCTATAAGATTATCGTGGAATGTGCCCAGCATCTCTTTGTTGGCGACAGGCGGACAGTCTCGGTTTACCAGGTGAACTTCAGTGAGTAGCCGGCATAAGTTCGAGTACCCTCTCTTATTCTTGCAGAGCAGGGTGAGATGATAACCACCCTCCAGGTCAACCTCAGCCCCGATGATAGGCTTTATTCCCAGCGCTTTGGCTTTTTCGTAAAACCTAATGGCTCCTGTTAGCCGGTTATGGTCGGTAAGAGCCAAAGCAGACATTTCCAGCGCCTTTGCCTTTTCTAGAAGACTATCCATGGAAGAGGCACCGTCAAGAAAGCTATATTGAGAATGGACGTGAAGGTGAATAAAGCCCATGGCTGCTACCTCAATCAAGAATTCTGGAAAGAAACCAACT
>DUER01000024.1 GCA_011192075.1 Dehalococcoidia bacterium
GAACCAGTCCTCCAAAGCCTGCTGTCAGTATCTCTTCAGGAAGATGAGCTGCCAGAGTAGCCCCAACCAGACCACCGGCGAGGGCACATGAGCCTAAAACCAACGCTGTTTTCCAGCGAACCGCATTTTTCTTATTATGTCTCCAGCTCCCGCTTATCACTGTAGGCAGAATCACCAGTAGACTGGTCCCGAATGCTATTCTTATAGCAATATCTGGAGGGACATTCATAGTCAGGACAAGCCAGTAGATAATGGGAACCATAACGGCTCCGCCGCCAATTCCGAGCAAGCCGCTGGCAAAACCAGTGCCTGCCCCGGCAGCCAGCAATATGAGAATGTGAGTTGCTGTCAGCATCTTTCCATTCCCAGCTTGCCTTCAAGCCAGCCAAGTTTGCCAACCGATCTTTCATCTATTGAAGGAACATAGGGCTTGATATCTAAAAGGGGTGTGCCATCTATGGCGTCCAGCCCCTTTACTTCGAGGATATTATCTTGCCTGGCTACCAGCTCTGCGACAGTCAACCCCAATGGACAAGGTCTATGTGGTGATCTGGTAGCGAAGAGACCGTGTAAGACATCATCCCAGGGCGTTTTAACCAACAGGTGGTACCCCTGAGATTTGTGAAACCAAAAAATAACAATAATATGGGAAAACCCTTCTATATCATTCAACCCTTCCTCGAATTCTTCAAATACCTCTATCTGAGAAATCTCCTCACTTTTGTAACCCTGGTAAGGGGCTGCCCCCGTATTTTTATATGAGGAATGAATTATCCCGACGGGCTTCAATTTCAGGTTATTCCTCTTCTCCATTAGATTTCCCTTAGTCTCACCAGCCCAGCTATTGGTTTTTCAAATTATATCATTAGTCGAATAGTACACAACCTGATCGGGGTTACTTATTTGCCTATAATATTATCTACAAGAATGCATGGTATTAATATATTGGTCTAGGTTAGTTAATCTGAATTGCGGGCCGAGTCAGACTCAAATGTAATACAGAAAATGGCATCAAATAAATAACCTCCCTTTCCAAACAACTATCTTGGCCAACACAGTAGCAGGGGATAGGAGTGGGAAGGCTGGTTATGGTATGCTATATTCAGTGAAGCTGTTTTAGCTGCTACAGTCCAGGGGGGAGATTGGCTGTTCATTAAGGAAACTGGAATCCTGTAGTCAAATAGCGATAAGTCCAGGAGGTTAGCAGATGATTTACAAAATATCTAGTTGTATGAAAACGAAGCATGACCATTTGCTTAAACTAAGAGGAACGATGAACAGTGGTTAAATATGAAGTAATCATTATCGGAGGCGGTCCTGCTGGGCTTACAGCGGGTCTCTATGCCTCAAGGGCAGGGCTCAAGAGCCTGCTAATGGAGCGAGGTATAGTCGGAGGCCAGATCGTAAATGCTACTCTAGTGGAGAATTATCCTGGTTTTCCTCAAGGTATCTCTGGTGCCGAGCTGGGATCACTCATGCATCAGCAGGCAGTTAAATATGGCTTAGAGGTAGTGACTTCTGAGGTTACAGGTATTACCTCCCGAGAATCCTATAGTATCGCCACTACTGACGGTGACTTCAAAGCTGTGGCTATAATAATAGCGGCTGGTTCGGAATATCGTAAGCTGGGAATCTCTGGTGAGGAGAGACTCGTAGGCCACGGCGTTTCCTATTGCGCAACCTGTGATGGATTCTTCTTTCGTAACCGGGAAGTAGCGGTTGTTGGGGGAGGTGATACTGCTATCACCGATGCTCTGGAATTGACTCGTCATGCCAAAAAAGTCTATGTAATACATCGGCGAGACCAGCTCAGGGCAGGACAAGTCCTGCAGCAACGAGCCTTCGCCCAGCCCAAGCTAGAATTCATTTGGAGCACTGTGGTAGAAGAAATCATGGGAGAAGAATCGATAAGCGGCCTCAAATTACGAAATGTTAAAACAGGTCAAAGCTCCATTTTGAAGGTTGAAGGTATCTTTGTTGCGGTTGGGCTGGTGCCTAATAGCCAGCAATTTTCTAATACCGTCAATCTTGATAATACCGGATACATTGTTACTGATGAAACGATGTCCACGTCGGCGCCTGGCATTTTCGCTGCTGGCGACATACGAAGGAATTCATCACGCCAGGTCGCTGCTGCAGTTGGAGATGGGGTTACTGCTGCCATGTCCGCTTGCAGGTATATTCAGGAAGTTGGAGATTAAGCAAGAATTGCGGCCCCTTAATGCATTACATTAAGCATAGGCTAATGAGAGGTTAAACTGATTGTTTCCATTTTTGAACCAGACTTCGATTTGCCCGCAATAGACACTACTGAAGACACTTTATATTAGCCCTTACTGTCTGTGGTAAGACCTTTTCCAGGGTTCTTTCTTATAAGCGAAGTAGTCTTTTATTGCTTCTTTGAGTGTATTGGCTGCCAAAAGAGCACAGTGTTCGCTTTCCTCAGGTAGCCCACCTAGAGCAGTTAAGACATCCTGCTGGCTAATCCTTTGGGCTTCGCCGACGGTTGTTTGCTTAGCCATCTCGGTAACCATGCTACCGGAGGCAATGCTAGGGCCACAGCCATCGGTCCAGAATGAAGCATTTATGATTCTGCTATCTCTTACTCTAAGGTATATTTCCATAGTGTCCCCACAAGGACCGGTGACTCTGGCGAATCCATCTGGAGTAGGAAGTTCACCCAGGTTTCTGGGCTTGAGAAAAAGATCGATTGTCTTTTCTGAGTAGACCTTTTTCATATCCTCCATGATGGATTGCTCCAGTTCTTTGAAATGATCATCAAATTCTTGTGCCATTTTCTTTACTACGCCGAAAACATTTCACAGGCTAAGCCCGCTTGCCCGACCGCGCATAACTACACTTCATTCTTCCTATTTAGCACTGCGACCAAATTGGCAAAAAACTCAGACACAGCATCCGAACTATATCTCTCAATTTTACCTTCGTCACACGACCTGGCTAACTCGGGATCAATGGGCAACTTCCCCAAAAGAGGAGCACCGGAAGCCTTGGCCATTCCCTCCCCCCTGCTGCTACCGAAAACTTCCAGCTTCTTACCTGTCTCGGGCAATACGAGATAGCTCATGTTCTCCACTACTCCCAAAACTCGGACATTCATCTTTTGTGCCATCCTGACTGCCTTCTTGACTATCATCTCAGTCAACTCCTGGGGAGTAAAAACATCAATTACCCCATAGATAGGTATTACTTGAAGCACCGTCAACGGGGCATCTCCCGTGCCCGGGGGCAGGTCTATTATAAGATAGTCTAGCCTTCCCCAAAGGACTTCTTCCCAGAATTGCGTGATAGCTTTAGACATGAGAGGCCCCCTCCAGATAACAGCTTCATCCTCAGTGGGCAAAAGCAAGTTCATAGACATAATTTCAATTCCAGACTTCGATAATACGGGCAAAATACCTGTCTCACTACCGCTGGGGCGAGCATCCAAACCAAACATCTTAGGGATACTGGAGCCAGTGATATCAGCGTCGAGTA
>DUER01000025.1 GCA_011192075.1 Dehalococcoidia bacterium
CCCTTGGGGTGTCAAGGGCAAACTGAAGGTAGAAGTGGTAACCGATTTCCCGGAACGTTTCAATCCCCAATCAATGATTTATGTTAATCAGCAGCCCATGACCATTGACAGTACTGAGTGGCGTAAGGGAAAAGTAATTATCAAGCTTAACACAGTTGACAGTATTGAAGAGGCACAAAAACTCCGAGGGCAGCCTGTAGAAATACCTCATAGACAACTTCACTCTCTGCCAGAAGGACAATACTACCATTTTCAACTCATCGGACTGGAGGTATGGACAATTCAGGGAGAACTACTTGGAAGTATCGCTGAAATTCTAACCGCGGAGAGTAATGATAACTATATAGTCAGGGGAGCTAATGGGGAAATCCTTATTCCTGCCATTGACGATGTAGTAAAATCTATTGACCTTGATAAAAGGCACATGGTCATTGAGCCTATTGAGGGGTTGCGGAGCTTAAATCAAAAAGCAGGGTAATTAACCTACCAGCTATTCCTTGTTGAAAGTCTTGTTTATACTTGTGGTCTTCTCATTCTCCTCTTCTCCACCACCTTAAGACGAATCATTGAGCGCCTTAGTGATGCTTGAATCCGAGCTGCATCTACCTCTTCAGGGAGAGGGCGACTAAGTTGCTCCTCAGCCCGGCGCTTTGCCTCTTCAGCCCGAGCTACATCGATTTCCTCAACCCTCTCGGCAGCATCAGCCAGAACTATGACCCTATCAGGTCGGACTTCAAGAAAGCCACCAGAAACGGCTAAGGAGAACTCCTCCCCATCCTTTCTTACTCGCAGCTCACCTGGCTCTAACATAGTCATTAGAGGGGCGTGACGGGGTAAGATTCCCAGTTGACCATCAATACCTGGAGCCACAATCACATCTACATCATCTGAGAAAACCACCCGCTCTGCGGTAACAATATCAAGTTTAATACTGGCCATTAACTCACCACCTATACCCCTAGTTTCTTCGCCTCCTCTACCACCTCCTCAATTGTGCCCATCATATAAAATGCCTGCTCGGGTAGAGCATCATGCTTTCCTTCCAGAATTTCGTTAAAACCGCGGACCGTTTCCTCCACTGGCACATACCGTCCCTGTCTCCCGGTAAAAACTTCAGTAACAAACATGGGTTGGGATAAAAACCGCTGTATTTTGCGAGCCCGCGCCACGGTAAGCTTATCTTCCTCACTAAGTTCTTCAATACCTAATATGGCAATTATGTCCTGAAGGTCCTTGTAGCGTTGCAGCACTCGCTGCACTTCACGGGCTACATTATAGTGGTCGTCACCGACGATGATAGGGTCAAGTATCCGGGAGGTTGAGGTCAGGGGGTCAACAGCGGGATACAGGCCTTGCTCGGCAATTGACCTCTCCAGGGCAATAACCGCATCGAGGTGTCCAAATGTGGTAACTACTCCGGGGTCAGTGTAGTCATCCGCTGGGACGTAGATAGCTTGAAACGAGGTAATTGAGCCGTGCTTGGTGGAAGTAATTCTCTCCTGCAGATCGCCCATCTCCGTAGCCAGGGTTGGCTGATAACCCACCGCTGATGGCATACGCCCCAGCAGGGCTGATACTTCCATACCGGCCAGAGTGTAGCGATATATATTATCAATAAAAAGCAAAACATCCTGATGCTCAACGTCACGGAAATATTCAGCCATAGTCAGTCCGGTTAGTCCCACACGGAGGCGAACTGCCGGTGGTTCATTCATCTGACCAAAGACCATGACCGTCTTATCAATCACGCCGGAAGCCTTCATCTCGTTCCACAGGTCATTACCCTCCCGGGACCTTTCCCCGATACCAGCGAATACGGAGAAGCCACCATGCTCGGTGGCAATATTACGAATAAGCTCCTGGATAATGACTGTCTTACCTACTCCGGCGCCACCGTAAGCACCTATCTTCCCGCCCTTGGTAAACGGGGTAATCAGGTCGATAACCTTAAGCCCGGTCTCCAGTATCTGGGTACTGGTTTCCTGTTCCTCGAATGAAGGCGGTACGCGATGTATTGCCCAGTGATCGGCAGCTTCGACAGGACCAAGGTTATCCAGTGGCTCCCCCAGAACATTAAACAGCCGACCCAGGGTATTCCGTCCTACCGGCACACTGAGGACCGTCCCGGTATCTATAGCTTCAACTCCCCGTCCCAGCCCGTCGGTAGGTGATAAAGACAGGCACCTGACCCAGTTACTACCTATATGCTCCTGAGCTTCAAGCACAATCTTATCACCATTGGTCGGGATTTCAATTGCATTATACAGTGCTGGCAACTCATCAGAGGGAAACTCGATATCAACTACGGTCCCTATTACCTGAGCCACTTTCCCTTTAGCCATAATAACCTCCTTCACCTAAGCCAGAGCTGCTGCCCCGCCGGTAATATCAAGAAGCTCCTTGGTAATTGACTCCTGTCGAGCTTTATTATAAACCAGGGTTAGGTCTTGAATAAGTTCACTGGCATTATCAGTAGCATTTCGCATGGCTACTACTCTGGCCGACTGCTCACTGGCGATAGCCTCTAAAATAGCGTGATACACCTGCATCTCCACGAATCGTGGTAAAAGCTCACCCAATACGTGGGCTGGGTCTGGCTCATAGATATAGTCTAGACTCTGACCCTGAGGTAGTACTGCCGGTTTAACCGGGAGTATCTCCTGCATAATCGGTTTCTGTATGGTGGTCGAGACAAACCGGGCATAAGCCAGATAAACGGCATCGATGACGCCGTTACTGTAGTCATCAATAATGACGCGAGATATGGGTAGTGTATCGAGTAAACTCGGGCGGTCTCCAAGTCTGGTAAACTCAGCTCGAATATTACAGCCACTCCGCCTCATAAAATCAAGCCCCTTGCGACCAACGTTAGTGATTGTAACCGGTACACCTTGTTCCAGGATAAAACTTGCCGTCATGCGGTTCATACTAGCATGAAGCCCGCCACACAAACCGCGGTCAGGGGTGATATGTACCACGGCGATTTTATTAGTTAGTCGGTGTTGTAATAAGGGGTGTAGTGCTTCACCGTACGGTAGAGCTGCCAGGTCTCCAAGTACCTGGCTAATCTTCTCAGCATAGGGTCGCCCAGCTAATCCGGCCTCCTGTGCCCGCCTCATCTTTGAGGTGGCAATCATCTCCATCGCCCTGGTAATTTTGGCTATGTTCCGGGTGGCTCGAATGCGACGACCAATCAAACGAATATCAGGCATTTACTATCCTACAAATCCCTGTTTAAACTCCAAGATGGCTGCTTTTAAAGCCTCTTCAGTTTCAGCACTAATATCCTTTTCGCTTTCAATAGCCTTACCTATTTCGGGACGGGTTGTCTCCATAAATCTATGGAAATTAGTCTCAAAGGTAGTAATTTTATCTAATGCAATATCGTCGATATAACCATTGATAACGACATATAAAATTAAAACCTGTTTTTCCAACGGTACGGGAGTGTACTGGAGTTGCTTTAGAATTTCAGTAATTCTCTGGCCTCGTTCAAGCTGCTCTCTGGTTGTCTTATCCAGTTCAGTGGCGCCAAACTGAGCAAAAGCAGCCAGTTCTCGGTATTGAGACAGCGCTAGTTTGAGTCTAGCGGCCACGAACTTCATGGCCTTGGTTTGGGCGGCACTCCCTACCCGAGACACCGATATCCCAACATTTAATGCGGGCCTGATGCCGGCATTAAACAGGTCTGTCTCCAGATAAATCTGACCATCGGTGATGGAAATAACGTTGGTTGGGACATAGGCCGCTACGTCCCCGGCCTGGGTCTCAATAATAGGTAGCGCGGTAAGGGAACCACCACCATATTCATCAGCATACTTGGCTGCTCTTTCAAGTAAGCGGCTATGCAAATAGAAAACGTCGCCTGGGTAAGCCTCACGCCCTGGGGGACGGTGCAAGAGTAATGAAAGCTGTCGGTAAGCCCAGGCATGCTTGGAAAGGTCATCATAAATAATCAGGGCATCCTTTCCCAGCTCCATAAATTCCTCACCAATGCTGCAGCCAGCATAAGGTGCCAGATATTGTAGTGCCACTGAATCGGAGGCATTAGCAGTGACCACAACAGTATACTCCATAGCTCCGTAAGCCTCTAGAGTGGCTACTACCCGTGCCACTTTGGATGCTTTCTGACCAATGGCAACATAGATACAGATCAAATTGCCACCCTTCTGATTAATAATAGTATCAAGGGCAATGGCTGTTTTACCTGTGGAGCGGTCACCAATAATAAGTTCCCGCTGTCCCCGGCCCAAGGGAATTATGCTATCTATAGCCTTAATACCAGTTTGTACCGGGGTATCTACTGACTTACGCTGGGTAACATTAGGGGCAACCCGCTCTAGAGGTCGAGTCTTATCTGTCTTGATGGCGCCCTTACCGTCTATCGGACGACCCAGCGGATCGACCACCCGGCCCATAAGGACGTCACCTACCGGCACCTCAGTAATCCGACCCGTGCACTGTACATTGTCCCCTTCCTTAATCTCAGAGTAGTTTCCCAAGATAATGGCGGCCACGCTATCCTCTTCCAGGTTCAGGGCAATCCCCATGGTTTCATTAGGAAACTGAAGTAGTTCATTATACTTGGCTGCTGTTAACCCTTGAATCCTGGCAATACCATCACCGATTCCAACCACCGTGCCCACATCTACCATGGTCACTGCCGTACCAAATTGCCCAATCTGCTGTTTGATAATAGAGGCAATATCTTGTCCTCTTGTTGTCATCTAAACTACCTCCTTCCCTGCACTATTA
>DUER01000026.1 GCA_011192075.1 Dehalococcoidia bacterium
GAATAATCCTTAACCGACTCCACATCTAAAGGAATGCCAGCATCGTAGGCATTAATAACCTTATGTTCGGCTCCGTGGTAGGCGAAGACTCTCCTAATATCGGGTATTAGTCCTATTAATCTGAGGTAAGCGATGAAAATGCCAATACGGATAAGTCCCTCGAAGATACTGCTCAATAGTGCAGAACTGATATAAGGGTCGATAAGGTAGCGGGTAGCGAAGAGAGGAACCATGAAGAAGAGGGCTACACCTAGAGCAAGGCTCACCGCTACCGTCCCCCACAAAGCCGCTGTAGGTATTTTATCCCCTACTTCTTCTGCTGCTGCAACTTGAGCAGAGTAAAGCAATGACCGCGTGCCCAAGACTAGAGTTTCAACCAGGACTATTACTCCTCTTACTATAGGAATTTCTCTGAGACGTCCCTTATATATACTAGCGAGGGGCTGCCTGACTATGTTTAATTCCCCATTAGGCTGGCGTATAGATATAGCCACACCTTCCTTCCCCCGTATCATCACCCCCTCCATGACCGCCTGGCCACCGTAACGAAAGGGTTTCGCCATTAGCGCCTCAATACCTCCATCTGCCTAAAGCAAAGGCTATGATTTTGTCTCTCCATAAGAAATCCTTAATCGTATTATGACAAAACTGCTGAAAATATAAAGTCTATCTCTTAAAGCAGCGGTGATGGATGAATTTCTCGTTTCTCAAGGTAAGCTTAAAAGCAAACGTCTGCCGTTTTGTATTTAGTGACAACGAGAAATCACAGACCTCCGGGCTTCCGGCCTGACACAGATAAACAGTAAGAAACAGAGAGTTGACATGGAAATTGAATGTATTCCATCATTTCATCTTGTATCGTTTCTTAAAGCGCTCCACTCTGCCCATAGCGTCCACTATCCTTTGTTCACCTGTATAGAAGGGGTGGCATTTGCCGCATACTTCTACCCTGATTTCTGGCTTAGTTGAACCAAGGGTAAAGGTATTACCACAAAGGCAAGTCACTTTCGCATTCTCATGATACTTAGGATGGATCTTGTCCTTCATTCGTAAACGCTCACCTTCTTTTTATATCTGGTTGCGTGCTCATATTTAACATAGCCGTCTATTAAGGCAAAGAGGGTATAATCTCTCCCCAGGCCGACATTGTTTCCCGGCCGTATACGAGTCCCGCGTTGCCGAACCAAGATAGTTCCAGCGCGAACCTGTTCTCCCCCATACCTCTTCACTCCCAAGCGCTTAGCTTGACTATCCCGCCCATAAGCTGTGCTGCCACCGCCTTTTTTATGTGCCATGCCTACTTTCCTTTACCCTTAATTATTTCGTTTACTAATAGCTTAGTATAAGGCTGACGATGCCCTGTTTTGCTTCGGTAGCGAACTTTAGACTTATACCTAAATACGATAACTTTTTCTCCTTTAGTTTCTCCTAAAGAAGTGGCGACAACCTTAGCCCCTTTGATAACGGGATTGCCTATAAGGGTATTTTTATCTTCCCCAATAAATAATACTTTGTCGAGCTCAACTCTGTCCCCTTCAGGGACGGCTAAACGCTCAACTTCCAGTGTTTGTTCTGGGACTACCTTGTACTGTTTGCCACCTACTTCAATAATAGCGTAAATCTTCTCACCCCCATATAGAAAAGGGAATTCTACACCCCAAATTGCCCGGTGTCAAGCTAACGAGGAGGGTTATTGGATCTTCCAGGGGCAATTAGACATGTCAGCAAGAGAAACGGAAACAGGATTTTATATCTACCCAAACATCATATCAGGCAACGAAAAGCTAAAAATGTAGACTGAGACTCATTTGAGCAAGGCCTTCTTGCCAACAACCTCACGCCCAACATACCACTTCCGAATAGCCTCAACTACCTCGTCGGGACTATCCAAAACTCTCAATAGGTCCAAATCATGCTCAGAGACATACTTCCTGGATAAGACGGGACTCCGCAGCCAATCCAGAAATCCCTCCCAAAATTCGCTGTTGAACAATATCACGGGAAAAGGTTTTATCTTGTGGGTCTGCATCAGGGTTAGTACCTCTGTCAGCTCGTCGAGCGTGCCTAATCCACCCGGCATTATGACAAAGGCAATGGCATATTTCACCAGCATGACTTTACGAGTAAAGAAGTGATCGAAAGTTATCGACTTTGTGGTGTAGTCATTACAGGCCTGTTCTTCGGGGAGGGAGATATTCAGCCCGACCGATGTAACCCCAGCCTTTCGTGCACCTTTGTTGGCCGCCTCCATTACGCCCGGTCCCCCACCAGTTACAATTGAGAAGCCCAACTGTCCAAGCTGATAGGCTATTTCTTCCGTCTCCCCATATAGCTCGTCATCCACTCCCAATCTGGCCGAACCATAGATGGTCACTGCCGGCTCGATACCGGAGAGATTATCAAAGCCCTCCACAAGTTCGCCCATTATTCGAAACATTCGCCAAGATTCTTCCTTGGCCAGTTCATTTATTTCGTATCCATACGGCATATCAACCTCCCTTAAAGAGCACCCCGGCACCCAGTTGAACCGGGTAGACCAGCTGGTGTAGCCTTGACCTTGAATTCTATCACCTGTTGCTTTCTGCGAGCAAACTGTTGTGGGTAGCTCTATTTTGATCCGTCTTTACAGCGTTTCCAGACTAGCGAAATCAGCTGAAGTAATCTCGTTCGGAACATAGAGTTGACTCCATTGAGTAATAGCCACTTCTGGCTTGATTTCTTTTGCTAATGCAGGATATAATTCCTCGCTTGGGAATGAAAATTGCCGTTAGTGGCAAAGGGGGAGTAGGGAAAACAATGTTGGCCTCTCTACTTTCTACTATACTTACTAAGTTGGGTTACTCTGTTCTGGC
>DUER01000027.1 GCA_011192075.1 Dehalococcoidia bacterium
CCTTCTGTAACATCCACAATATATAGCCGGCGGCAAGAACCACCCCCAGCACTGCCAGTATGGTATAAACCTGAATGCCATCGACAACCCCACTGGAGAAACTACCGGCAAATACCAAGAACTCGGCGGCAAAGCCACTGGTAAGTGGCAGCCCTAGCCCACCGAACGCTGCTATTGAGAAGATAACAGCAATAATTGGTATCTGCCGTGCCAGGCCGCCAAGCTTACGCAGGTCACGCTCACCGACATTGTGTATGGTTAAACCGGCCATAGCAAACAGAAGCCCGGTGATGAGACCATGGCTAACCATCTGCAAGGCAGCTCCCGTCAGACTCACCTGGCCCAGGGCAAAGACGCCAAGTAGCACAAAGCCCATATGGCTTACACTACTGTAAGCGATTAGTCTCTTCAGGTCATTCTGTCTCAGGGTTACAGCTGCCCCGTAGAGAATACTAATCACCGCCAGTGTAACCAGTAATGGGGCATAATCTCGAGCAACCTGGGGGAACATACTTACGCACACACGAATCATTCCATAGCCGCCCATCTTAATCAATGCCCCAGCTAACATCACACTGCCGGCAGTCGGGGCATCAGTATGGGCGTCAGGCAACCAGGTATGGAAGGGCACGACCGGTAACTTGATAGCAAAGCCGATAATTAACAGGAAGAAGATAGCCGCCGCTGGCATAATCGACTGCACCATGCCCAGTCCGCTCTCGGCTATCTCCACCATACTCAAGCTACCGGTGGTGAAGTAGAGGCTCAGAATGCCGGCCAGCATAAAAGCGCTGCCAAACAGAGTATAAATGACATACTTTATTGCTGAGTATTCCTTTCTGCCAGAACCCCAGATAGAGATTAAGAAATACATAGGAATAACCTCTATCTCCCAGAAGATAAAGAACAGCAGCAGGTCGAGAGAGCAGAATACTCCCAGGATGCTTGTTTCCAGAAGCAGCAGCCAGGCAAAGTATTCACGGACTCTGAGTTCCGTCTTCCATGAGATTAGAACCACCATGAAACCCAGAAAGGCAGTCAGTATCACCAGAGGCAAGCTCAGACCATCAACACCCAGGTGGTAGTTGGCATTAATCGCTGGAATCCAGTCTAGCTTGTCCTGAAACTGGAATACCTCCGCTGCCGCTGACCTATCGAAATTACAGAAGAGGATGATTGATAACGCCAAGGGGATAAGGGTTACGCATGCGGCAATGCGCCTAATCAACCCGTTGGATAAGCGGGGAATAAAGGCAATTAAAATAGCCCCCACCACCGGTAAAAAGATTATGGCACTAAGGTAACCCATTTCTAAAGTCTCAGACTCCTATAGAGATTCTCTATCAACCTCACCCCCTGTATCCCCCTCTCCTTCAAACTTCCCCACTAAACAACTTCATAAATTTTCAACCTAAGAAATATACACAGAGAATAATAACCACCAAACCTATACCCATGACCAGTCCGTAGAGCTGTAATTGTCCGGTCTGTGCTCTCCGAATGGCTCTACCCCCAACCGCAGGCACACTGGCTAAACCATTTACCACCCCATCGACACCCTTGCTGTCAAATAATTGTAAGCCGGCAAAAAATCCACCTAGTAAAACCTTACCCACGATGACATTTTCGTAAAGCTCATCCAACCAATACTTCCTGAAGAATAAGGTATACAAAGGAGAAAACATCCTGCCTATCCGCTCCGCCGAGAGCCATTTGGCGCTATAAATAGCATAGGCTAAAAGAATACCCAGACCGGCCAGTATCAGCGATATCCAGGGCAATGGCTGTGTCAAAATCCCGAAAAAGCCAAAGCTATGCGCCTCATTCCCCATAAAAGCACCAAACTGCCCGGTAACATTCCATAAGCCGGAAACGACGGCGAGAACCGCCAGAACGACCATAGGCATCACCATTACTGGCGGTGATTCATGAGGATGGCCATGAGCCTCGGGGCCACCGCCACGGTACTCCCCACCGAAGGTCATGAATATCACGCGGAACATATAGAAGGCGGTCATGAATACCGTTATCATAGCCAGATAAAACAAGATGGGCTGGCTTTCCCAAGAACTGATTAGAATTTCGTCCTTACTCCAGAATCCGGCAAGCGGCCAGATGCCGGCAATACTCAACGAGGCGATAAGGAAAGTAGCATAGGTCCAGGGCATTATCTTGCGCAGTCCTCCCATCTGGCGCATATCAAAGGTGCCGGTGGCGTGATTTACACTCCCCGCGCCAAGAAACAGTAGCGCCTTAAAGAAAGCATGGTTAAACAGGTGGAATATGCCAATAGCTACCCCACCAGCCCCCAGTCCCAGCATCATATAACCAAGCTGGCTGATAGTTGAATAGGCCAGAACCCGTTTGATGTCAGTCATCACCAGCCCCATACTGGCGGCGAAAATGGCGGTAACGCCACCGATAACAGCTACTGTAGTCAATGCCTCTGTCGAATGCGCAAAGAGGGGGAAGGTGCGAGCAACCAGAAAAACACCGGCAGCTACCATAGTGGCAGCATGGATAAGAGCACTAACCGGGGTCGGACCCTCCATAGCATCCGGCAGCCACACATGCAGTGGGAATTGAGCCGACTTACCCATGGCGCCGGAAAAGATGCCTATAGCTGCCCAAGTAAGGGTGGCACCAGCTAGAGTTCCCGCCACCGCCAAGCCATGGAGTTCACCAATATCAAAGGTGCCGGTGTTAAAGAATAGAACCAGGATAGCGGCCAGGAAGCCGAAGTCGCCAATCCGGGTAACGATAAAAGCCTTTTTCGCCGCATTAGCCGCCGTGGGACGGTGAAACCAGAAGCCAATGAGCAGGTAAGAACACAGACCGACCATCTCCCAGAATACGAACATCTGGAGTAGATTGTTAGCCAGCACCAGACCCAGCATGGAAGCAGTAAATAACGACATCCAGGCATAGTAGCGATGATACCCGGGGTCTCCCTTCATATAGCCCTGTGAATAAATCTGCACCATCAAGCTGACTACGGTAACTACAATAAGCATGACCGCCGTTAGCGAATCCATCGTCATCCCGATATTAATGGTGAGATCCCCAACCACCAACCACCTAATAGATTCCACTGGCACTACGTGATGGGGTGCTGCCAACACTTCTGTCAATGCCCAGATAGACAGGGCTAATGAACCGATAAGGGCAGTAATGGTAATATAACCGGCGACTTTTGACTCCGGCCTGACGAAGGGTCTAATGAATACAGAAATTATGATAAATGAGAAAATCGGCAGTAGGAAAATAAGCCAGAACGCAAAATCCATCAGAGCTTTCTTAACACCTCTTCTATGATATGCTCTTTATCTCCAGGCACCAAGACAAGATAGGTATCTGATTTCCGTGGGGCAGCCTCATTAGAAGCCGGTAAGATACGAGTTGGAACCCCCTCGTCCTCAAAGAGGTTCTTCCACTTCTCAGCCTCCTTAAAGCCCTCTACCTTCTTAATCTCTACCCACATCTTATTACCATTTCATCAGATTGATTTCGGTAGCATCTATCGTCTCACGATTGCGATAGATAGTTATTATTATGGCCAAGCCAACGGCAGCCTCAGCCGCCGCTACTACCATAATAAAAATAGCGAAGAGCTGCCCCGTTAGTAGCTCAGGCACAATGTATCGTGAGAAAGCAACCATGGCAATATTTACCGCGTTGAGCATAATTTCAATGGACATCAGGATAATTATGGCATTTCGTTTAGACAGGGCACCATATAGCCCGATGGAGAATAGAATGACTGACAGTATAAGGTAATGCTCCAAACCTATTGACATACTGTTATTTCTCCCTAACTAAAACGATAGCCCCTAAAATGGCAACCAGCAAAAGGATAGGGGCAATCTCTACCGCTAGAATAAAGCCACCATCGCCAAAAAGCATAGCGCCCAGCGCCTGGGTGGTTGGTTCAAGAGGAGCTTCACTGGCTATCTGCCACGGGGTGTTCACCATGGCATACGCCACTACCCCCAGGAATGCAACAGCCACAATGAAAGCGGGGATTCGTAATCTGTTGGCAGGACTACCCCGCTGAACCTCTCTGGTTAGCATAATGCCCAGAATAATTAATATAGCTATGGCACCAACATAAACCAGCACCTGAACCGCTGCCAGAAAGTCAGCACTGAGGGTGATAAAGATTCCAGCCACAGCTAGGAAACACAAGATAAGGGACAGGGCTGCCCGGAAAACATTGCGTAACAAAACTACGGATAAGGCAGCTCCGATACCGACTATAGCTAATATCCAAAATGCAATCTCAAGTCCCATCACCGTTTCACTCTTCCCAGGAAAAAATCCTTATCTATCAGTAAGGTCTGTTCGGGTAATGCTGCCTCAAACTCAGGGCGGGCATACCCACTGGGCTGCTTGGCGCCAGTCAGAAGCAGCTCTTCTTTCTGCAATATCAGTTCCTGGCGCCGATATCTAGCCCGCTCATAACCATAATCCATAGACAGGGCATGACGAGGACACATCTCAACGCATAAACCACAGAAGACGCAGTGCCCTAAATCCACCTCAAGTCTGTCAACTACATAGGCAAGGTCGCACTTTAGGCATCTCTCTGCCTCTTTTACTACCATCTCTTCACTCAGCTCAAGCTCTACTTCGGCAAAGCTGCTAATCCCCACCTCAGGTGAGAGTTCGGGAGGATGTACCCGCCTTCCCTTCTCTGCACTGGTAAGAGGGGTTGCCTTCTCTTGGGGTGGTACCAGTGTTTCATCAATTATCCCTTTACCACCCAGGTATTTGTCCATGGATATTGCCCCCTGTCTCCCATCGGCAATCGCCTCAATAACCGAAGCGGGACCAGTCATAACATCGCCACCGGCAAACACACCTTCTCTGTCAGTAGCCAGGGTCTCAGGGTCAGCTTGAATTGTATTTCCCCGCCCGATTGTTATACTGAACTGCTCGGGAACCTCCGGACGCTGACCAATAGCAGCTATGATATTATCAAAGCTCATGGTAAACTCACTACCTTTGATTGGCTCAGGCCGCCGTCTGCCACTAGCATCTGGCTCACCCAGCTGCATGCGAATGCACTCTAACTGTAGCTTGCCATCCTGGCTATAAACTCTTGATGGTGCCGCCAGTAAGTATATCCCTATCCCTTCAGCTAGGGCTGCCTCAACCTCCTCCGGGTTAGCTGGCATCTCAGCCCGAGTCCGGCGATAAACAATAGTCACCTCTTTAGCTCCCAGACGAAGCGAA
>DUER01000028.1 GCA_011192075.1 Dehalococcoidia bacterium
TAATTACTAAGCTCAGCCTTAATACCTACCAACCAGACCTGAGCCAATGGCGGGAAATGGTTAGCCGCCTTAAAACACCCCATGAGCCAGTTAGTATCGCCCTGGTCGGTAAGTATGTTGAATTAAAGGATGCCTACTTCTCAGTTCGGGAAGCACTTTACCATGCTGCCCTGTATCATGATAGGGAGATTAAGTTCATGTGGGTTCAATCTGAGGACTTAGAAAGGGATGGCAGTGATGCTATACTGCGCTCAGCCCAGGGCATTATAGTTCCCGGTGGCTTTGGCATCAGGGGTATAGAAGGCATGATAACGGCAGCTAGCTATGCCCGAAACAATGAAATCCCTTACTTAGGGCTGTGTTTGGGGATGCAGGTTATGGTAATTGAGTTTGCTCGCCATGTGTTGGGCTTAACCGGAGCTAACTCCAGTGAGTTTGATGCCAATACCTCCTACCCTGTTGTTGACATCCTCCCTGAACAGAAGGCGGTAGAAAACAAAGGGGGCACTATGCGGCTGGGTAACTATGCCTGTCAACTGGTTCCGGGCAGCCGTGCCGCTAATGCCTATGGGCAGAGCTTAGTTTACGAGCGCCATAGACACCGCTATGAGTTTAATAATCAGTTTCGCACCCAGCTACAAGAGGTGGGGATGGTCTATAGCGGACTATCCCCTGACGGCAGACTAGTAGAAGTCTGTGAGCTAGCCAATCACCCGTGGATGGTGAGTTGCCAGTTCCACCCTGAGTTTGGCTCTCGCCCTAGTCGTCCTCATCCTCTGTTTAGTGATTTTGTTGGTGTAGCTAAGGATGTATTACGCGAAGGAGCTCAGCCTTCATTACCACTTTCAGCCTAGTTTATGGTAAAATACCGCCACTAGAAAGAGGAAAATAGTGCGTATTTTCTTGGATACAGCCAATGTTGAGCACATCCGGAAAGCAGCTAAGCTGGGCATCATTAGCGGGGTTACCACCAACCCCAGCCTAGTGTCCCAGGAGGGGAAAGCTGACTATCAAGCTGCCATCAAAGAGGTCTGCTCTATTATTCAAGGACCGATTTCGGCTGAGGTGCTGGGAGAGGAAGTCGAATCGATGATTGAGCAAGCACAAGACATCTCTACCTGGGCACCCAACATTGTGATTAAAATCCCAGCTACCATTACCGGGCTGGAGGCAACATCAATCCTAGCCAAAGATAATATAAAGGTAAACTTTACTCTGTGCTTCTCGCTGAATCAGGCCCTTCTCGGAGCACTGGCTGGTGCTACCTATGTTAGTTTCTTTGTGGGCAGACTGGATGATGCCGGTCATGATGGTATGCAAGCAGTGAAAGATATTGTTGAGGTATTTAACCACTATCAACTACCCACTCAGGTGATTGCCGCCAGTATTCGTCATCCTCAGCACTGTGTGGCTGCCGCTAAGGCAGGGGCTCATATTGCTACCGTTCCCTATAGTGTGCTGATGCAAATGATACGTCACCCGCTTACTGAGATAGGTGTTACTCGCTTCCTTGCCGACTGGCAACGCGTCTCGCACCAATAGTCTAACTAGGTCGAGGGACTAAAGATATAGGCGAATTTGAAGACTTTTCTGGGGTAGAAGCCTCTTTTAAATAACCAAGTTTCTTTTATTGCTGCCTCCTCTCGTTATCAGGTTAGAGGAGAATATAGGGGTGAGGTGAAAAATGAATATTAGTCAGCTAGAAAATAAGAGCCGAGATGAGCTGGTTGAGCTAGCCAAGGAGATGGGTATCTCCAGCTATGCTAACCTGAAGAAGCAAGACATCGTCATGCGCCTACTTCAAGCGCATACTGAGCAACAGGGCAACATCTTCTGTAGCGGCATCCTGGAGATAATGGGTGATGGCTATGGCTTCCTCAGGCAAGGCAGTCTGCTGCCCAGCTCAGCCGATATCTATGTCTCGCAGTCCCAGATTCACCGCTTTAGTCTGCGTAATGGTGACATGGTTGTTGGACAGGGCAGAACACCCAAAAATAGCGAGAAATACTATAGCCTGCTCCGGATAGAAGCAGTTAACGAGATTAATCCCGAGCTAGCCAAAAAGCGACCCCATTTCACCTCACTTACCCCCACCTTCCCCGATAAACTGGTTAACCTGGAGACTTCAGCCAATGACCTGTCCACCCGGCTGCTTAACCTTGTGGCTCCTATCGGTCGAGGTCAACGGGGCTTGATTGTGTCACCACCCAAAGCGGGCAAGACGCTACTACTTAAATCTATAGCTAATGCCGTTACCACTAACTATAATGATATTCACCTGATGGTGTGCCTTATCGGTGAACGACCTGAGGAGGTTACTGATATGAAGCGCTCTGTCAAAGGCGAGGTAATCAGCGCCACCTTTGATGAGCCGGTAGAGAATCACACCCGTGTCGCCGAGCTGGCTTTGGAGAGAGCCAAGCGAGTGGTAGAATCCGGTAGGGACGTTTTCATCCTGCTTGATGGCATTACCCGCCTCACCCGGGCATATAACCTGGCTATGCCTTCCAGTGGTCGTACTCTATCCGGTGGTGTTGACCCGGCTGCCATTTACCCACCTAAGCGCTTCTTTGGCGCTGCCCGCAATATGGA
>DUER01000029.1 GCA_011192075.1 Dehalococcoidia bacterium
GTGAGCACGGAAGGACAGGGGGAAACTAGCTTAACTGATCAAATCAAAGAAGTGAAGGCTATGCTAGAAAGCCGGGGATACACCGTTCCGCCGGAACGGATCTTATCCGTGGCTTGGAGTAGTCCCGAATTATCATCGTGCCCGGAATATGACAAGCTCAAAGACTGGGTGATGGGCCGTGAGATAGAAGCCGTAGGTGTCTTCAACCGGGATCGGCTGGTGGCGGAAGGTATCGGAAGGCTTGTCTTTATCAAGCTATGTAAAGATAAGGGTGTTGAGCTAATCCCTTGTCATGGGAATGCCTTGGCAGATGGTAGGGACGGAGAGCTCATAGCCTTCATAGAAGGCTGGGCTAGGGAAGGCGAAGTGGAACTAAAACAGACTCGCTCCAGATTTGGCCTTCGAAATAAAGCTAAAAATAGACGCCTACCTATCAGTCGACACCGAGAATATGGTTACGATTGGCAAGGTGATAGGCGTCTTGTCCCCAACGAAGACTGGCCAACTCTGAGTCTAATATTTGACTTGCTGCGTAAGGGTTATACCTACAGGGGTATGATCCGTGAGTTTGAGAACCGGACTATACTTAGCCCCGCTGGCAACCCAGTTTGGTCTCTATCAACACTTAGGGAGATCGCCCGCAATCCGCTATATGCTGGACGTTACTATGCGCTGAAGCGGCAGGCCGTAGAGCCGGTGAAGAGAGCGCCCTACAGCAAGCGCCAATATGGCAAGACATCGCATCGGTATTTGTCACTTGACGAGGGCGTATATTTACCGGAAGTAGAAATAGTCAACCCGCCAACCACGTGGGAAGAGCAACTCCAGCTTCTAAGACAAGCAAAGCTGCGCCAAACGCTCTCTAAGCGCAATGCCAAACGGGATTACATGCTCAGGGGCCTCATATTCTGCGATACACATCTGGGTAAACGTGGTCAGCCCCTGCGCTACAATGGCAGCGCTTTTAATGGCTCCTATGGCTACCGATGTCCGATAGGTGGGTGCTCAAAGCCAAAGCTGAATGGCCCAATAATAGAAGCCTGGGTGAAACGCGAGACGAAAGTACTGCTCGCCACTGCTGAACTGGAAGATGGTTATTTTGAAGCCATGGCCGGAACAGATAGCATAAAAGCAACGGAAGAGTCGCTTCGGCAAGAATTACTGTCTCTGGAGGGTAAGCATAACCGAAGCATCAATGCCGAGGCGGTACTGGAGGAACGGTCTTTACTGGGTAAAGTAGATACTGAGGTTTACGAGCGGATAAAACTTCGCTTCAGGACCGAAAGGCAATGGACCGCAGACCGGAGGGATGAAATAATGGGACAGTTGAAGCAGCTGAGCCGTCAAGCCGAGGCTGAAGATGTACTAGAAAAGTTATATCGTAAATTCTGGCGCAGATTCCAGACACTATCTAACAGTGAATGGCGGGATTTATTGCTATTGCTTAACGTGGAAGTACACGTAAAACCAGCATCATCTCTAACGGACCAAGATCATTGGATCCCGGTGGATTTCTCACGGATAGAAAACATTTGGCGAGACATAGAGAAGAACAAGTTTCGTTGGACCCATACTAAAGCAACTGATACCATAATAGAGGTTAGGTTTGGAGTGCCTCTAGGGCATATAGAACCGCGGAAAGTGCGTGATTGTGTTTTACCTACCTTGGTAGGCCGTACAGGTCTCGAACCTGTGACACCCTGATTAAAAGTCAGGGAGTGTCAAATCAGAGAGGAAAGGAGGTGAAATGGCCAGTTTTGACACCCTGATTCGGCTTGACACCCTGACTTTTTCGTCAAGCGCTGGGTCTGACCGACAGAATATATATATGGAGGTTAAGATTCAGCATGAATACACAAATAGCGGTAGAGCAGGAAGCAAAAAGCCTCTTAGAGTTCATCGAATACTACGAGATCTGCAACAAAGCAGAAGATAAGAGCCCGAAGACAGTATCCTGGTATAGCGCCAACCTGAAGTCATTCCATAACTACCTGAAAAGCAGGCATCTGCCAGATACCCTTGACAAAATTGATATAAAGATCCTCCGCCAATATGTCCTATACCTGCTGAAGAAAAACAAGTACCACGGGCATCCTATTACACCGGAGAAAGCCGAACCCGTTTCAGCAGCCACAGTTCACGGCCATGTTCGAACACTTCGTGCCTTCTTTAGCTGGCTGGTAGCTGAAGGGTTTATTGAAGCTAGCCCAGCCAGAGATCTTAAACGACCAAAGGTCTGCCAAAAGGTCATGTCAACACTTTCCGATGAGGAAATAAGGGCAATACTAGGTGTATTGGCACCGTTGAACTCCTCAAATGCCAGAAATCAGACTATCTTTATGCTCCTGATCGATACTGGGCTTAGGATGAGTGAACTGATCAACCTGAAGATGGATGATGTTCACATGAATGAATGACTAGTGAAGGTAATGGGTAAGGGAAGGAAGGAGCGTATTGTACCTATGGGTAGTAATGCTCAAAGGGCACTTCAGAGATATTCATTCCGCTACCGTCCGAAACCACTTCATTCTGGTATTAACAATGTCTTCCTCTCAGTATTGGGAAAGCCGCTTACGGAGAACAGTGTGAA
>DUER01000003.1 GCA_011192075.1 Dehalococcoidia bacterium
CTTCCAGAGTAACCGTAAACATCACAGCCATCGCCTACGTTATACAGGTCTTTTATTGGTGTCGAAAAAGGCAATCCCTCACCACACCGGGCGCGCATTTCCGGAAGGTCATGGTCAATATTCCTGGGGTCAAACTTAAGCACTCGGCCATGTTTCTCAAATAGTGGGAATTGCTCTTTCAGGTCCAGGAGGATTTGTTCCTGTTCTTCCTCAGGATTCATACGAACCTCATTAGACACCGGGCCACAGAAGCAAAAAGTCAAGTATTGTCCGGGAGGAGCAAAATGGGGCGAAATATTACTCAGCGGTACTACGCTGGTGATTCGACGGGCACCGACAATCATCAAATAAGCCGCACTCCCATCCTCGGGCCATATAGGTCGATCACTGGCAATAAAACAGATGGTTACCGGGTGCGGCCTGAGTTTCACCCTTACATCAGCGAGATAGCCCTCGTCGAAGTTCTGTGCTCCAGCCAAGCCCACGGTTGCCCTCGGACCGGCATTGCTAATAACCGCCTGACTGGCTACCTCAATCTCCTGACCATCTTTTTCCACTACTACCGCTTTAGCCCTGTCTCCTTCGACCACGATTCGCTTGGCGGGAGAGTTAGTCCAGACATCACCGTTAGCTCTCACCACCTTGACCAGACTTTCTATGTTAGCCAGATTACCCTTAGGAGCGATAGACACATCACGGAAACCCTTGCTGCCAACGAGGAAGCTGAAGAAAGCTGCTGCTTGCATCTCATAGGAATGAGCACCACAAATAGTATTGGCAATGGTCTCAAATATCCCGATAGCCATCTCATTATCAGTATATTGGAGGAAGTAGTCCTTCAATGTCACCAGCCCTAGATTTGCCCGGTTCTGAATTCCCTCATGAAACGCATTTGTCACTTTTTCAGCACTGAAGGTACCGGTAGGACCTTCTTTTTGTCCCTTCTCTTGGGCTATCTCCTCCACTATATCCAACATTGCCCCTATAGCACCCTTAACTGGCATTTCCCAGTCTTTACCGCCAATCCGATAAGACACCTTGGGGACACGAACGAACTCGGTTTCAGCTTTAACCTCATTATAAATCTCCTCAATCTCTGTGCCATGATACAATAGTGCCAGGGCACCAGTAGGGAGCCAGAAGCCTTCATAATCATAGTTGGACCACCTGCCGCCAAGGCGCTCTAGCTTCTCTACCACTAGTGTTTTATAACCCCAATGGGACAACAAAGCCGCAGCACCCAATCCACCTAACCCGGAACCCACTACCACCACGTCATACTTTTCTGACTGCATTTCTTACCCCCTCACTTTTTATTTACCCGCTGAGTATTAGGCCTTTCCTGGCTTATATTGCTTCCGTACTATTCCTGCTACTCGAACTGCAGTTTCAGCGGCGGCATTACTCCCTGTATATCCCATGATAGGGCACCCATCGCCTACATTATATAAATCCTTTACCGGTGTCTCTACAGCTACGACTATGCCCACCCGGGTACGCATCTCCGGAAGTTCATCGTCAACGTTCCTTGAATCAAATTTAATAACCCTGCCGTGCTTCTCAAATAGCGGAAACTGCTCCTTGATGTCTTTCAGGATTTGTTCCTGTTCCACCTCAACATCCATACGAACTTCGTTGGACACCGGACTGCCAAAGGCAAACAATAAATGCTGCCCTGGAGGTGCTAACTGAGGTGAGATACTACTTAGAGGAATAACACTGGTGATTCGGCGTGCGCCAACAACCATTAAGATAGCAGCTCTCCCGTCCTCGGGCCAAAGGGGTCTATCGCTAGCCACAAAAACCATAGTGACCGGCTTTGGCTTGAGATTTACTCTAAGATTCCTCAAATAGTCTTCTTTAAAGTTATCCTCTCCTATCAGCTCTACTGTTGCCTTGGGGCCGACATTGCTGAGTACCACCTGCGCCTCTATCTCAACTTCTCCACCATCTTTTTCCACCACTATCCCTTTGGCTCTTCCCCTTTCAACCACAATTCGCTTGGCTAGGCAATTAGTCCAGACATCACCATTAGCTTTGACCGCCTTGGCCAGATTCTCCATGTTAACCCGGTTGCCCCTCGCAGGAATGCCTACATCGCGAAAACCCTTCATGGCCACAAAGAAGGAAAATACCGCCTGGGCTGATATTTCATAGGAATGAGCAGCGGCAAGAGTGCTAACGATAGTGTCAAATATGCCATGAGCCATTTCGTTATCCGTATATTGGAGAAGCCAGTCTTTGAAGGTTATCCCCTTTTCCTTGTCCGGTTCCTTAGTTCCACTTCGAAAGGCACCCAATATTTTTTCCTTACCCATTGCCTTAGCAAATCCCCCCAATACCTTCGCCTTATCCTCTTCCAGCCTATTGATAATATCCAGCCCGGTTCCAATTGCTCCTTTAGGCGGCATCTCATAGTCCTTCCCCGCAATCCTGTAGAACAGAGTAGGAGCGTCAATAAGTTCCAGTTCGGCTCCAACCTCCTTGAAAATTTGCTCTGTCTCTGTGTCTTTATAGTGAATGGTTACAGCGCCAGTAGGCAGGGTAAAGCCTTCATACTCGTAACTGGAGAACCTACCACCAACAAAATCACACTTTTCCACCACCAAGGTCTTGTAGCCCGAGTGAGCTAGTAAAGCCCCGACACCCAGTCCACCTATACCGGCCCCCACTACGACCACATCATACTTTTCTGGCTGCATTTTGTCACCTCCAAATTGCTTTTACTATCTCCCAATCAGCCTTTACTTCATTTGACTAACTCCACAAGATAATATTGCACTATCAGGTTAATCTAAGACTGTTTGGTAATTACTAATTTTATACTAAGCATGTCAGCATATCAAGTGGCGTCGTCATATAAAATAGCCGTTAGCTTGTGAGCTA
>DUER01000030.1 GCA_011192075.1 Dehalococcoidia bacterium
CTTACCTTAGGGATAGCATAACGGCCTGAGTACACTTTTAGCGTGAGACGCTACTTCCAACTACGAGTCGGCATAATATGGTATGAGGTTACCCGGGGTTTTTGTTTTAGAAGTGTCTCGATTTGTTGTTGTAGCTGTTGCTTTATTTTTGACTCTTCCCATAACCTCCAGTATTCAGATGTTTCCCAAGTACTTATCAGTATGATGAGAGAACTGTCTTTCTCGTTAAAAAGATTCTCAGCACTCACGAAACCTTGATACTGCATAGCACTCGTCCGAAGTTTCAGCAATAGAGGCCGTATATCTTCACCCTTCTTCTGTTTATAGCCTATGATAACCTTTATCAATGCCCGGTTGCTCCTTATCTATTTATTAATTCATTATGCCATTTGTAAGTGTAATCATCAAGTCTTACCCCCACTTTGATATAGCTATATCTATTAAATATAACGAGAAACGGAGTCATTTGTCAGGGGTTAGGCAAATTATTGTTTCTTGTACAGCGGCTCCTCGATAACAAAGATTGACCTGCCCCTAAAAACTGGTCCAGTTATAATGTTAGTCTATGTACAGTCACAATAGCTAAGATTATTGCCTCATTGCACAATTTAACGAAATGTTATTTTTAACATATTCTTATTTTCCTCGGCTAGGTGTATATTTGAAGTATTGAGAGCGAAATAGGCAAAGATGATATAATCATGTCATATGACAACTGTAGTGACTGGTGCCTCAGGGCATGTCGGCGTAAATCTCGTTCGAGCATTAATCGATAAAAACCGATCTGTGCGCGCCCTGGTCCATGAACACAGACAATCATTAGAGGGGGTAGATGTTGATATTGTTTGTGGCGATGTTTGCGATCTGGATTCCTTGCGGTGTGCATTCAATGGCGCCGAAGTAGTCTACCATTTAGCTGCTCGAATCTCGATATCGATGGATGACTGGCCGTTACTGGAAACGGTCAATGTTGGTGGTACACGAAATGTGGTTGAGGCATGCATCACTTGTGGTGTTCGTCGCCTCATCTACTTTGGCTCAATCCACGCTCTGGTACAGGAGCCGCTGGATATCCCCATTGACGAATCACGTCCTTTAGCAGAAAACGATTGCATCCCCTATTCAAGATCCAAGGCACTTGCCTGTAAGGAAGTAATCAACGGACTTACGAGAGGCCTGGATGCGATTATTCTGATTCCGACCGGAATTATCGGCCCCCATGACTATCAACTATCACACTTCGGAGAGGTATTGCTGTCTCTCGCTTGCGGAAGGCTGCCAGCGCTGGTCAACAGTGGATTCGACTGGGTAGATGTCCGCGATATAGTGGAGTGTGCGATACGAGCCGAGCAGCATGCACCCAGAGGTGCCCATTATCTGCTTTCCGGGCACTGGGTATCATTGTGTGAGGTGGCATCTCTCGTAGCGGAAGTAACAGGCATTCCGGCACCCCGTATAGTACTCCCCATGTTGCTGGCCCGTATCGGTATCCCTGTTTTTAGTGCTCTTTATCGTGTGTCCGGCAGGCGACCACTTTACACTAGAGGTTCTATAGAGTCATTAAGCGGCAATCCCAGAATAAGCCACCACAGAGCTACCCACGACCTAGGTTACCAGCCACGTCCGTTCTGGGAGACGATTATCGACACCTTACGGTGGTTTGAGGAAACCGGTCAATTAAAACAGCCACTAGTGCTACAATCAACGGAGTAATCTTGAACGAACAAATTATCTTCAATAACCTGATATGGGGCTGGTTCATATTGGCAGCCGTTACCTTCATCTTGTTATTCTTTTTCACGGCACCGTATGGCCGCTACAGCCGCAATAATTGGGGCCCAACCATCGACAACAAGAGAGGTTGGCTTATTATGGAGGCACCAGCACCCCTAGTATTTGGCATGTTTTTCCTTTTGGGCCATAATACGGTTACAATTTCCACAGTCGCTCTACTAGTTATATGGGAAGCGCATTATATACATCGTGCTTTTATCTACCCGTTTAGTTTGCGTGGTCAGGCAAAGCGAATGCCTGTACTTGTTATCGCGTTGGCATTTGTATTCAATATGGTGAATGGCTATCTCAACGGTCGTTATATATTTGCACTATCTGACGGGTATAACAGTGAATGGTTAATCGATATGAGATTTATCGTTGGACTGATATTCTTCACTGCTGGTTTCGTTATCAACCGTCGTGCAGACCTTGCTCTCCGCAAGCTGCGCAGACCAAGTGAACCCGATTACAAAATTCCTTACGGTGAGATGTACAGATGGATATCCTGCCCTAATTACCTTGGTGAAATATTAACCTGGATCGGATGGGCGGTAGCTACCTGGTCGTTACCAGGTTTAGCTTTCGCCATCTGGACAATAGCCAATCTTGTGCCACGTGCTAGAGCCCATCATACTTGGTATCATGAACATTTCGCCAACTATCCTTCAGAGCGCAAGGCACTGGTGCCATGGCTATGGTAGCATGATAAGTGCAAATAAGAGAACGATAGATAAAACTGAAGGACACAATCTGACGTTTTGTTTGATATGGTATTGACAGACCCTCAAGACAGGACTACATTAAAGTCCCAATATATGAAACGAACTTAAAAAGAATATATACCTTTATCCACGTGAATGGTTATCTATATACCTAAAACCTGCGCACTGAAAAATGCTGCTTGAGCCTCTACGGAAACGGATAATCCCATTCTCTTAAATGAAAGGTTTTCTCGCCTTGCGATGTTGAATATAAAGTGTTCCTGGAATGGCCTGTAATCAAAGGGGGTCTTCTCCTTCGTCTGTTCAATAAGATATTTATACGCACTCCAGGCACAATCCCTGAGTTTCCTAATCATATCAAGGTTAACTCCTTCCGATTCAGCCCGCCATATTGGTCCCCAAAAATCGGGTACTGCGTCCGATTGCCTTTCACTATAAGAAATACCATCTCCTTTAGCTTGCTCACTTAGATGGCCAAAAACCGTTTTTCTTTGTTCAGGGTCTGCCTGTGGCATATGAATGGGCACCGTTGTCTTTATATTTTCTCTTTCCCCTGTACGCAGATTGACATTTGAAATCGCGGCATCTAAGAGAAGAAAAGGATACCCAGCCTTCATTAAGCTCATCGGTCCCACAAGTCGGACGAAGACCCCCGTAACTTTATTCTGGCTATTCTTATACACCTCGACCAGCCTTACCCCTAAAGTGTCACTTTCATATTTTGTCAATATATTAGTGGAAAAGGTGTCTTCAAGCTCACCCTGCACTATAAAATCCCCGCATTTCTTTAGTCCCTCAATATCGGGTAGCGGATGGGTAAAGGTTCTATCAAGTATGTTATCAGATGGCCATAAATAATTCTCCAAAAAATCCTTTTCATTCATGTAGTAATCTCCTCTCTGTGTCCAGAATTAAATTTACTGCACTATATAGCGGAATTTTTAAATTGTCAATAGAACCGGCTCTGAAGAAAGTATAGATATTGTCAAACTCTTAAGACAGGACTACATTAGAGACCCAACATATGAACTAACCTAGAAATAATAATATTTGGGTAGGTAGGAGAGATGGATAGGATTAAGAGGGCACTGGAACCGCTAGTTAATGCAGTGGCTGTTGTCCTCTTACATCTGAACAATCATTTAAGCAATGCTGGCTTCATATTATATAGGCATGGTCTAGGTAAGATAATATATGACGGGACTCGCCTATATAAGGTCATTTTTATTCGACTCAATTAGGTCACTAAGGTGTTTAGCATAATTATCAGATAACTCAGCTATATCAAAGAATCTAGCATCTTCTACTTCATCCCCAGGAGTTATTTCTTCGTCGCCCACCTTGACCAGATACCTTACCATCAACATATCACCATAGACTTCTTTGTCTCCTAATCGACTGACACCAACTAGTCTAACTACTTGCCCAGAGACTCCAGTTTCTTCTTTAAGTTCTCTCAGGCAGGCTTCCTCCGGTGTTTCTCCGACCTCAATAAAACCTGAAGGAGGACCCCATGCTCCCTTTCTTGGTGCCATCCCTCTCTTAATCATTAATACTTTCTTTCCTTTCACTGCAATAGCGACTGCTACAGGCAAAGGGTTTTTATAATCGATGAAATCGCAATTTGGACAGAACTTTCTTTCCTTACCGTCAATGACTCCTAGTTCTAGGACTCTTCTGCAAATTGGGCAATATTGGAATGATTCCTTCATCGGTCTCCTTTCCAAATCTCAAGGCATGATTGAATCTCTTAACTACTATAATAGCTCTTGACTAAGGAAATCAAACTAAATATAACCATTATCCTATTTTGCCACTCTACCTACCCTATTGACTGTACCCTCTCTCTCCAAACGCGTAACCACATTTCGCATAAAGATGCCCATTTTCATATCTATTTTCTAGTTAAAAAATTCTCTAGCAGTTCAGCTATATAACCAGACCCATTCCCATAGGCCATCCCACTTCCTCTGGTATTGACAAACTCTCAAGACAGGACTAAATTAGAGTCCTAACATATGAACTAACCTTAAAAACAATTAGGAATAGGGTAAGGGAAGATGAGGAAGTAACAAGGGCACTGAAATCGTCGTTTGAGGTGATGGCTGGTGCCCTTTTGGGTTTGGATTAAGGGGCAAACATAAAATCAAAGGGAAAGAGGAGCTGCCAAAGGAGAAGCTATCCTAGGCAAGCAATTCTTTTTTCTTAAAGAATTTATCGAAAATTCCCTCGTTTACGAAGCACTTACAGTTATGCAAATTTTGATCATACTTCATGCAGAATCCGTTGAAACGGCAATAATCGCAAAATAGGTCGATGAAGGTTTGACTGTCAAGCTCAAATACCGTTTTGCCCGATAGTTCTCTAAGGCTCATTTTATCTCCTCCTGCATCACCATTCTTAAGATAGTTGACAAAATAAAGACGCTTAGTAAGACCCTAAGACCAACTACGATAGTAGCTCGTATATATCTCCTCTTCAATCACCTAAAAGTGCCACCTCTGGTAGGAATTTAGTACCATCTCGACGGAGTGACGATACCAGTCTTCTTGACAAGGGGACAAAAGAAAAGCCCTAGAGGTGTTGGGTGTTAAGGTCTGGCTTGATGGTGAGGATGTAACTATCGAGGGTAATATACCAGTCAGTCATGATGCTATTGAATCTACTCCATCACTTCGGCATTACCATCACCAAAATGGATTATATTTGGCTCGGCTCTAGGTATCAATCTTGTTCATAGTCCCGTTCTCCAAATATTTTAGTTCCTATTCTCACCATATTTGCCCCTTCCTCAAGGGCAATTTTATAAGAATTTGTCATCCCCATTGAAAGATACCTCATCTCAACATTAGGCAAATTAAGCTTTTTCATCCGGTCAAATATCATTTTCGTTTCCACAAAATAAGGTCTTGAGTTTTCAGGGTTTCCAAAACGGGGACCCATAGTCATAAGACCCGTTACTTTTATGTTTTGGAGGTGTGAAATCTCTCTTACCAATTGCTCGGTATTCTCCGGCAGTACACCTGATTTTTGTTTCTCCCGACCGCTATTTATCTCGATTAATACCGGCATTATCTTACCAATTTGAGCACACCTTTTATCAATCTCCGTTGCTAAATCAACAGAATCGATGGTTTCTATCATATCAAATAGTCTTACCGCTTTTTTTACCTTGTTTTTCTGGAGGTAGCCTATAAAATGCCACTTTACCTTGTTGCCTATTACTTCATAGCTTCCTTCTGCTTCTTGAACATAGTTTTCCCCTATGATTTTTACACCGGACTCAATTGCCTCAAGCACTTCTTCGGCAGTTCTCGTTTTAGCTGCGGCTACCAATCCAACCCCATTTGGTAGCTCACTCAATATTTGCTTAACATTTTGTTTAATCGTCATGGCTATATGTCTACCTCCATGTGTTTTTATAGTTCAAGCATTATTTTAGACCAGATCGGAGAGTATTTCTACAGCCTAATACCAAAGTTGAACTTTTAGCTGTTGTTATCACTAGTATGCTGGTGACAATGATGGTCTTGAGTTATCCAAGCCAGTGGACGGAAATCGTTTATCAAGGGAGGGAGATAAAAGGGAATAGGGTTACCAAATAAAAACTATAGGTTGAGGTTACAAACAAGGTGACTCCTGAATGGACCTGAAGCTTGAATGTCTATGCTTCCTGTCCTAAATAGGCTCTGATAACCTCAGGGTTGGTTTTAATTTCAGCCGGTGTACCTTCGGCAATTTTGCGACCGAAATCAAGAACGATAATCCTATCGGCTATATCCATAACTACTCCCATATCATGCTCGACGAGAACTATACAACTAACCCCGTCTCTCAGGCAGGGTGTATCAGGGTATGTAGCTCCCTGCCCTTCAAATACATCGA
>DUER01000031.1 GCA_011192075.1 Dehalococcoidia bacterium
AAATTATGAGCCAATGGCTGGAAAATTAGAGCGCCTGCTGGACGATGTGGGAAGTTTCTCAAAACTACATGAATATTGAAAACGGGCTGGATAGCCTTCTATTGGACATATCCAGCCCGTTTTAAAACCTGATGCTGTGATCAGCGTTATGATTTACCGATTCTGAACATCTTTGTCCCACAGACTGGACAGGTTCCTTGAGTTGCTGGCTTACCATTCTTCATGGTGATAGCCTTGGCGTCTTTCATTTCCCTCTTGGTGCGGCATTTCATGCAGTATGCTTGCATAGGTTCACCTCCTTTTTATTATTCGTGTGATATGAAGGATAAACCACCCCCTATCGTAATGTCAATAGCTAAATAGGCATGATGGTCACAGTTGCTTAAATTATTACCTCATTGCACAATTTGACTAATCGTTACATCTTTCACATCCACAGGTTTATCTCAATGCTTCAGGGTACGTATTGACGATATTATCAACTAAGAGTACATTGGAATAGGCATATTATCCTGTTATAGCAAACAGAATGCAAGGGGTAACTCATAGGTACATAAAATGAAACAGAGACAACAATTCAAAAGGCTATTTGAGCCAGTGCGGATCGGGCAAATGGAACTCAAGAACCGTATTGTAATGCTTCCCATGGAGAATAACTATGCCACAGAGGATGGCTCCGTTACCGAACGGCTTAAGAATTATTATAGGGAGCGGGCTCGGGAAGTAGGCTTAGTCGGGATACAGATTACATGCATTGACTCACCCGTAGGTAAGGGATACGTTTATCAGTTGTGCATCCATGATGATGCACTTATACCTGGTCTGAGTGAACTTGTCCAGACTATTCATGACAGCGGTGCCAAGGTTTACATCCAGTTGCACCACGCTGGAGCCAACGCTAGAGGCCAGGACATCGTAGCTGCCTCACCACTTCCCTTACTTCCAAGTAGTGTTATCCCCAAAGAACTAACAGTTTCTGAAATCAAGGACATAATCTTACGCTACGTCACGGCAGCAGAACGCGCTAAGAAGGCTGGTTTCGACGCGGTAGAGGTAGTAGCCAGTGGTAATTACCTTGTTTGGAACTTCTTAAGTCCAACTTGGAATAAGCGCCGTGATGAATACGGTGGTGACTTGAGGGGTAGAGCCAGATTATTTATTGAGATTATACACGCCATTAAGGCAAAGGTAGGGGAAAGCTATCCCGTGACATGCCGGCTCGCCATTGGGGAGTATGGGGTTGAGGGAGGTCTGACTGTTAAGGAGGCACAGCAGGTGGTCCAAATGGCCAGAGACGCCAGTCTTGATGGTGTTACTACTACCGCTATCGGTGACGGCTCCACTGTTCCTGATTACCCTGGGGCTTTGTTGTCGTTATCAACAGCCATTAAGCAAGTTGTTACTCTACCGGTGACAACTGCTGGTCGGATGGATCTTGAAGTAGGAGAGAGAGCCTTGGAAGAAGGCAAGGCAGACCTGGTGGGTATAGGTCGAAGGTTGCTGGCTGACCCGGGATACGTAGCTAAAGCAGCTTCGGGAAGATTTGATGAAATCACACCCTGCATAGCATGCATGGTGTGCATAGAAACGTCTCTACTTAGAAATGTGCCATTGCGCTGCGCAGTAAATCCTGCCTGTGGCCTGGAGAATGAGTATAAGCTAATTCCAGCAGATAAACCAAAGAGGGTGATGGTAGTAGGTGGCGGGCCAGCAGGTATGGAGGCAGCGATAGTTGCGGCTCAGAGAGGGCACCAGGTCACGCTCTACGAGAAAGAGCCTAGATTAGGTAGGCAATTGATTGTGGCCGCCATACCACCCAACAAAGATAAAATTGAGTCCCTTACCACCCATCTTACAACTCAAGTCAGAAAGGTTGGGGTAAAGGTGGAACTAGGGAAAGAGGTTAGTCGAGCAACGGTTGAGGCTGCCAAGCCGGATACGCTTGTCCTCGCCACTGGTATAGAAAACATTATTCCTGATATCCTCAACATTGATGAGGCTAATGTAGCCTTTGCTGAGGATGTCCTAACTGGCAGGGTAGAGGTTGGAATAGAGGTAGCTATTATCGGCGGTAACCTCGTCGGTTGTGAGACCGCCGAGTTCTTGGTAAATAGGGGGATGAAGGTTACCATCGTGGAGATACTGGACAGGCTGGCAACCAAAATGAACCCTCTCTTAGCCATGCGGCTTCTAGATAGACTCACTAAGAGGGGCGTTATTATAGTGACTGGTGTGAAACATGAGGAGTATAAGGATAACACTCTGGTCATTACCACTAAGGAGGGCGCAGAGAAGACTATTAGAGCAGATACCGTCATACTTGCCGCTGGATCTAGACCAAATACTAAGCTTTTACAGACACTTGAGGGCCTCACTTCTGAAATCCATAGTGTGGGAGATTGTGTCGAACCACGTAACTTTACCGAAGCGATTGCCGAAGCTTTTAATATTGGCCGTACGATATAAGACAATGAAAAATGGAAGGTAAAAGTCATAGACCTAAAACAAATCAATGAGGCGATTAATTAGTACGTGCAGCCGCAGACCTTTCTCATTGCTATCAGAATGTGCCAGTCCGTAAAAGAGGTTCCAAGTCAGGTAACGATTCCATCACGAGACTTGGGCCATAGGATATTGCCCTGTCACGCGATTGACCGGGCATGGCGCCTGGGCCAGACGATAGCCGTGGGCAAAGAAGACGCTCGTTGCCCCTATGGTGAGATAGCGCTGGGCTTCTACCCAGCTACCAAGGCATTTCGTGATGGCTGGATTACCGGATACTTGAACACAAAGGAGGCAGCAGCTAAAATTGCTGAAATTATGCCCAGACTGGAGTACTGAAAGTACTCACACCTCCTAGCCGCTTCCCTTGACAAGGCTAATTTTGAGCCGCATATAATCATTGTTTATTGCGATGGAGCTTAACTAATGAGACTAATACAAGGGGCTCTACGTGGGAGGGGTGGTGCCCTTACCTCCATTTGTATGGAAGTGTTCGGCTGTAGTCTGTTTCAGTGTTGGAATGCTAGCCTCCTCAACGCAGCCACATAAAAAAGTCATAAGAGCGATGGCCATGCTGAAAACATAGATCAAGTATTGCTGTCTCATCTATTACCTACCGGATTCTTTTCAAGGTAACATCGTGTCTCTTTGAATCTCCTTCAACCTGGCAACTGCTCCAGAGGCTTCAATACTTGTAACTCTAACATGAGAAGTTGTATCCTGTGTGAGGGGTAATTTAATCCAGATCGTACCAAGTCAGATGTCATGCCCCAGGATTGTTCATGAAGTCAATGATGGCTTGGGCCAGTTCCTTGGGTTTTTCCAGACAAATG
>DUER01000032.1 GCA_011192075.1 Dehalococcoidia bacterium
CCAACTATCACGCTATTGAGGTTGCCTACAACGCTGGCGTCACTGACCCGATTGAGGGCACCGTCATCAAAGCACTCTGGGATTTGGGTGTGGAAGGTGTCAAGGGGGTTAAAACAGGAAAACGCTGTCTACTTCAAGGGCAATTGGATGCAAATCAGCTAGAGGTCATATGCAATAAATTACTGGTAAACCCAATTATCCAGCATGTAGTCGAGTCAGAAGATTTTGGGTTTCCTGAAAGTCCTCAATATAGATTCAGGCTAGAACGGGTCGAGATTCTGGAATCGGGTAGAGCTGAGGAAATTAGGCAACGGTTTGGCTTCAGCAATGATGAACTTCAAGTTATTATTGCCCACTTTGGTCAGCAGGGGCGTAACCCTACTGATGCTGAACTGGAGACACTGGCACAAACCTGGTCTGAGCATTGCGTGCACAAGACGTTCAAAAGTAGAATCAGGTTTGGCGGAATAACCATAGATAACCTGCTCAAGAGCACTATCATGAGGGTAACCGAGGAGCTTAACAAGCCGTGGTGTCTTTCCGTTTTTGAGGATAATGCTGGGGTGATTGATTTTGATGGTCGTTGGGCGTTATGTTTTAAGGTTGAGACCCACAATCATCCCTCTGCGGTTGAGCCCTACGGGGGAGCGGCAACAGGGGTAGGTGGTGTCGTTCGTGACCCTCTTGGCACCGGCTTAGGTGCTAAGCCAATTCTCAACACAGATGTATTCTGTTTTGCTCCCCCCAATTTCCCCTATGAGAAACTACCGAAGGGAGTGCTACATCCGCGTCGTATTTTTAAGGGTGTCCGGGCAGGGGTAGCTGACTATGGCAACCGTCTAGGAATTCCTACCCTTAACGGTGCTATACTCTTCGACGAACGGTATGTTGCCAATCCACTTGTCTTCTGTGGAACACTTGGGCTCCTGCCTAAGCACCTTTCCCAGAGAGGACAACAGCAAGCTGGTGATTTAGTGGTACTGGTCGGGGGCAGAACCGGGCGCGATGGGATACATGGCGTGACTTTTGCTTCAGAACAACTTACTGAAGAATCAAGCGCAGTTTCTTATAGCGCGGTCCAGATTAGTAATCCTATTGTGGAGAAGAAGCTTATTGATGTGCTTCTTCGGGCTAGAGACCGCGGGTTATACTGCCGGATAACCGACTGCGGGGGTGGCGGGCTGTCATCGGCAGTAGGCGAGATGGCTGCTGAAACCGGGGTACGTGTTTACCTGGATAAAGTTCCTCTGAAATATGCTGGGCTATCCTATACGGAAATATGGGTGTCCGAATCTCAAGAGCGGATGACATTGGCTGTCTCCCCAGACTGCGTTAAAGAGTTGATGACTCTTTTTGCTAGTGAGGATGTGGAGGCAGCCGTCATCGGTGAATTCACTAGTGACCAAAGGCTTCAACTTTTCTATCATGGTAATCTAGTCTGTGACCTGAGCATGGAGTTTCTGCATAAGGGCCGTCCGCAGGTGAATAGGGAAGGGGTGTGGGAACAACCACGACATACTGAGCCTGACTTTGCCCAGCCACAGGATTTAGGTGAGTCTCTACTCACCATTCTTGGTTCGTGGAATATATGTAGCAAGGAGTGGGTAATACGCCAATATGACCATGAGGTACAAGGGACTAGCGTTCTTAAGCCTCTGGTGGGGAAGGATAACGACGGGCCAGGCGATGCTGCTATTATCAGACCAGTCTTAGGCTCGGAAATGGGTGTCATCGTCGCTAATGGCATAAACCCTAAATATGGAGATATAGACCCCTACTGGATGGCGGCATCTGCCATTGATGAGGCTTTGAGGCAGATTGTAGCAGTAGGGGGTACTTTACATAAAGTAGCATTACTTGATAATTTCAGCTGGGGTAATACCGACCGTCCAGATATGCTAGGGGCTTTGGTTCGGGCAGCCCAGGCCTGCTACGATATGGCGACGGTTTATGAGACTCCTTTTATTTCCGGTAAGGATAGTCTCAATAATGAGTTTGAATTCGAAGGGCAGACTATCTCTATTCCCCATACGCTACTCATCTCCGCCATCAGTGTCATGGAGGACGTTAATAAAGCGATATCAATAGACCTCAAGAAAGCGGGTGACCTGATTTATATTGTAGGCATAACCCAGAATGAGCTGGGAGGGTCTGAATATTTCAGGGTGCAGGGTTTCATTGGAAATAGGGTGCCCAAGGTGAGTCCACACCAAGGGAAACAGCTTATGGATTGCTTGAGTACGGCTACGGGAAAGGGCCTGGTCAGGGCATGTCACGACTGCAGTGATGGTGGCATCGGCGTTGCCATTGCCGAGATGGCTTTTGCCGGAGGATTGGGAGCAGCAATCTACCTGAAATCAGTTCCACTCGGTGAGCCAATAGACAGGGATGACTTCATACTCTTCTCGGAATCAAACAGCCGTTTCCTGGTTGAAGTGGCACCGGAGACTAAGTCTGAATTTGAAGAGGCAATTGGGACAACTAGCCACGCTGTTATTGGTCAAGTTACCGATTCCGGAGTGCTAGAAATATACGGGCTAGATGGTAGCAGGATTATGGCTAAATCTCTTGGTGACTTGAAAGAGACGTGGCAGAGACCAATTAGGTGGTAGGGCAGAAGACAATGGGTAAAGTGGGAACACTGATATTACGAGTGCCGGGAACAAATTGTGATGTTGAAACTGCATTTGCTTTCGAGCAAGCAGGGGCAGAAGTGACCACGGTTCATGTTAACCAACTGATTCGTGGTGAGCAGCGGCTCGTTGACTACCAAATAATGGTTGTTCCTGGTGGTTTTACTTATGGCGATGATATATCTGCAGGCAAAGTGCTCGCCAATGAGCTAAGGCTAAAGTTTGGGGAGGATATAAAGAGGTTTGTTAACAACGGTGGACTAATTTTAGGCATCTGCAATGGCTTCCAGGCACTGATAAAGGCTGGTATTCTGCCCGAATTAGCCAACGAGGGTACACCACTGCTGACTGTGGCCGCCAATGATTCAGGCAGATTTGAATGTCGGTGGGTACACCTGCATGTCAACAGGGAAAGTCCATGTATATTTACTAGAGGCATGGACCGTATGGAGCTTCCTGTGGCCCATGGTGAGGGTAAAGTCGTAGCTGATCCCAAGGTTTTGCCGGCATTAAATATAGTGCTGTATTACACTGACGAAAATGGAAATAACAAAGCCGGCTATCCTCATAATCCCAACGGTTCAGTTGAGAATATTGCTGGCATTTGTGATGCCTCAGGGCGTATTTTTGCCTTAATGCCACACCCGGAACGTCATATTCGGGGCACCCAGCACCCACAGTGGACAAGACGAGTACTAAAGGAGCACGGCGACGGTTTTCAGATTTTCCTAAATGCTGTAGCCTGGGCTCAAGGTTTGTGAAATTAGCCTGAGTAAAGGGCAATGCTATCGAACAACGACGCCTTTCTCCTCTATTTGTTTCCTCTTTTATATATCGCTATATAGCTCAAACTCATAAGGATGAGGTCTGGTTTGTAGTGGTTCCACTTCCTTCTCTAGCTTATATTTAATCCATGTATCTAGCAAATCTTCAGTAAACACTTCTCCCTTTAATAAAAAGTCATAGTCGTGTCTTAGTGCGTTTAAGGCATCCTCCAAAGAAGTGGGTAACACCTTAATCTTAGCTCGTTCATCCTCTGGCATCTCATCGATATTTACTTCAAAGGGGCCAAATCCCTCAGCAGAGGGGTCTATTTTATTTTCTACGCCGTCAAGACCGGCCATTAACATCGCTGATAGAGCTAGGTATGGGTTGCAAGTGGCATCCGGCGGACGGAATTCAATTCTTTCACTCTGTTCGTTGGTATCATAAGTGGGTATACGTATTGCCGCTGTTCGATTGCCAGCAGCAAAGAACAGGTTCACCGGAGCCTCATAGCCAGGAATTAACCTTTTGTAAGAATTGGTACTCGGATTGGTAAGCGCAAGTAGTGCTGGTCCATGCCTCAGTAGTCCTCCAATATAACTCAAAGCTAGCTGGCTCAAACAGGCATAACCATCTGGGTTATAAAAGAGTGAAATATCATTTTCCGATATGTATTGGTGAACATGCATGCCACTGCCCGCTTCCTGGTATAGCGGCTTGGGCATGAAGTTGATTACCTTTTGGTCTAGATAGGCGATATTCTTGATAATATACTTCATAACCATCACGGCATCTGCTGTCCGAAGCAGGCTATCAAATAACACTTCAATCTCTACCTGACCGGGACCTCCTACCTCATGGTGATGGTACTTCACCGCTACGCCGGCTTCTTCTATTAACCTGACCATTTCAGACCTTAAGCTAAAGGTTGCATCGGCAGGTGGGATGCCGTGATACCCCCCCTTCTGGGGAAACTTATAACCTAAATTTGGATAATCTTCTTCACCAGCATTCCAAAATGCTTCCTCTGAATCGATGTAGTAGAGCGCCTGATTTATACCTGATGCGTACCTAATGTCATCAAAAATATAAAACTCAAGCTCCGGACTAAATAAAGCTGTACCCTTCTGGATTTGGGACAGGTATGTCTCAGCTTTCTTAGCTATATGGCGTGGATACCTGAGGTAAGGGGTGCCATCAGGCTCGAATATATCACAGATTAAACTGAGTGTTTTGAGCTCACAGAAGGTGTCAAGGATAGCGGTACTGCTATCCGGGATTATCTTCATATCTCCAGAAGCCACCTTTTTATAACCAGGATAGCTAGAGGCATCTATTCCTATACCCTGGACGAAGGTTAGCTCGTTAAACCGGCTAGCAGGTATAGTTACGTGGTGCCAACGACCTATCAGGTCAATGACCTTGAAGTCTATCATCTCAATCTTCTCATCCTTAACAAACCTGAGCATCTCTTCTATTGTCAAAAACATATCTTACCCCCTGAGTTTATATTTGACTTATACTATTTATTGTATAATACACCAGTTAATCAAAGCTAAGCAACTATTCTAGTTCGTAGCCAATAGCTTGAAAGATTCAGCTATTTATCAATGCTAACGAAGCCTATATACAGTCAGCTCAGGAATATGTAGTGAAGCCACTGAACAGGGAAACTCCCCTTGAGTTTATGAAGCAGTGAGAGAAAAAAGAAAGCATGTCAGGTTATACTAATGTACTGGATTAGTATAACCGCTAGACAAATAGGGGATGATGTGCTATAATGCTGGCTATTAAATCAGGTTAGGAAAGGAGCGGGAAATCTCGCAAGGAGGATATAACGCGGTCTGAAGCTACGAAGGATATCATGTAATGTGGGGGTTTATTTGTCCGTCTGTCTCTATATTTCACCTCTTACCAAAATTTTATAACAGATTGATTAACCCAACCACAATAGATTGAGCTTAGTTTGTTACCATATCCTCTGTTTAAATTCCTCTCCAAATGAAATCGCCAAGAGTGTCCCCCAAAGTTACACCCCCTGTGCTAATAATCTATTCCCCCGATTCTCAAACTGTAGTCGACAACAATCCCCCACCTGTTTTTTTGCATTGCAGATGAAGTAGGTAAAAGGAGTAGGATGACTACTATAAACAGTCAGGCCGACGTCGATGCCGACATAGGCATTGATAGGGAGCAGGTATTATACAATATCGGGTGCCGCACTAAGCACAAGTTGCCGGCTCGTATTGAGTCTTTAGTCAATGAATATCTAGAGAACGCTCGCCACCTTATTGAACCATCATATTCATGTGTCATTAGAGACATCAAGTTGGTTCAGGGCTCGCGTGTTGTTATTGAGGGCTCTATCACCTTCCAAAGCGAGGTCATAGCCCGGTTGCTGAAACAGTGCCAAAAGGCTGCGGTGCTCCTGGTAACAATAGGCAGTCACTTGGAGGAAATGGTCTGCCGGCTAACTGAGGCTGGGCTCATGCTCCAAGCAACTGTGCTGGATGCAATAGGGTCAGTAGCTGCTGAAGAGTTGGCTAATTTTCTTCAGAGTAGGGTAGGCGAGACGGCTCATGCTCAGAGGCTTTATACAAGCCGGCGCTTTAGCCCCGGCTATTGTGATTGGGACGTAGGCCAACAGAAAATGGTCTTTCGGACTATAAACGGTGATTCCGTAGGGGTTCACTTGACCGAGGGGTGTCAGATGCTCCCTCGCAAGTCGATATCGGGCATTATTGGTATTGGCTCCTACGAAGTGGAGAATTATAATCCCTGCCTAACCTGCGACAAATATGATTGTATAGGCAGGAGGTAGAATTCAAGGACATGACTCGAAAGGGATTTGCTGGGGGCAGCTTTAAGCCCCTCACCGAAAAGTCTATACTCAGGGTACATCAGACCGCAATGCGGATAATCGAGGAAATAGGCTTTGAGGTGAACTCGGACATTGCACTGGAACTCTTTGAGAGGGGTGGGGGGCGAGTGGATAGGGAAAGGCTCCGGGTGTGCCTGCCCCAGGAGAAGGTCCTGGAACTGATAAGTATGGCACCGTCGGAGATTAGGCTCTGTGGTCAAGACGAAAAGCATGACATCCTCCTCGGTGGAAAACGGGTTTACGCAGGGACTGGGGGAACCGCTCTCTATATCTACCACCCGGACACCGGCCAGAAGCGGCTAGCCACCCTGGAAGACCTGAAACGCATCGCCAAACTGGTTGACCAACTAAATAATATCCACTTGTTCATGCTGCCCACCTATCCCAGCGAGCTGCCCGTAGAGCAGGTGGATGTGAATCGCTTCTTTGCCGGCCTGGATAATACCACCAAGCATATCATGGGGGGCGTTTACACCCTCGATGGGGTAAATCAGGTGATACGGATGGCAGATATGGTAGCCGGCTCTCGGGAAGCACTTCAGCGGCGTCCCCTCATCTCCATGATAACCTGTAGCATAAGCCCCATGAAAATGGACGAACAGTACGGTGACCTGCTAGTGGCCATTGCCAAGAGCGGCATCCCTCTGGTATGTCCTGCCGAACCACTATGTGGGGCTACCTCACCGGTCACGTTAGCTGGAAATCTGGTGATCCAGACTGTGGACTCACTGATGGGCGTAATACTTACCCAGATTACGAATCCAGGGACACCGGTTATCTTTGGCTCGGTTGCCACCAGTATCGATTTTGGTGACTTCAAGTACCTAGCAGGTTCTATAGAGATGGGTCTCCTTAATGCGGCTGGTGCCCAAATGGCCCAGTTTTACCAACTCCCTTACTATGCCACCGGCGGTATGACCGACTCCAAAGTGCTGGATGCCCAGAGTGGCTATGAGTCAGCTATGACCAGCCTGCTCTGTGCCCTGGCCGGTGCTAATTTCATCCATGACGCGGCGGGGTTCATGGAATCTGCCTTAACAGCGTGTTATGAGAAATTTGTTATCGACAATGAGATACTAGGCATGGTGATGAGGGCAGTTGAAGGTATAAGGGTAGATGATGACACCCTGGCTTATGACCTCATCAAGCAGGTGGGGCCAGGAGGCAATTTTGTTGCCGCCAAACACACCAGGAAATTTATGCGCAGTGAACACTACCAGCCCTCTATGAGCGACAGGAACAGCCGTGAGAAGTGGGAGGCCAAAGGTGGGAAGACCACCTGGGAGAAGGCAGCAGCCATGGTACCACAACTTATAGCCAACCATACTTACAGCTTGCCTGACATGCTAAGACGTCGAGTGCTCTCAGAGATAGCAGGAATAGTAGACTGATTTCGTGACGAGCAGACAAAGAAGCTCCCGAATCTACCAAGGGATGAGCAGCCTTTATACATAATGCCTATACGTAAAAGGTGAATAAAAAATAGGTTCGGACGAAAAAAGGAGTCCAAAAAAGTCTCGATATGAAGGAGAACACGAGCCGTTACGCATAAGACCTCCTGAATTTCATCCCACACTATTAGTTATAGATATGCAGAACGGCTTCTGTACATATGGCTGAAGAGTATAGTTCTGATACAATCATATACACCGGTGTAGATACTTGCATCTGCGTGGAAAATTCTCTTAGGGAAGGATTCAACAATGGTTATGATGTTATACTAGTAGAAGATGCCGTAGCATCTTCCTGGTCGGAATTGCATAAGGCTGTACTAATGAAGGCGAGGGGTTCCTTAGGCTTGGTTTCGACTACGGAACAACTAATAGATATGCTGCAAACTACCAAGCGTGGAGCATCAGCCTTCAGACTCTCTACGGAGTCTCTATGATAACTATCAATACTATACTGGGAGAAATACGGTGGCACGGCAAGGCATTCTAGTAGAACCCTACCAGAGGCTCAAGCCGGAGCAGGTGGAACGGATACACCAGGCTTCCTTGGCCATATTGACTGACCCTGGTATGGTGTGTTTCAACCGCACCGCTGCTGACATCTTCGGCGACTCTGGCGCTGAGGTCTCATCCATAGAGCAGGGTGGTGCCGCCTGCTGGCTGCTCAAGATACCAGGGAAGGTCGTTTCGGAGGCATTACAGGCAGCGCCAAAGGTAGTGAAGCTAGGAGCAAGAGATGAGAATAACTGTCTCATCCTCGACGGAAGTGAGCCCAGGGTACACTTTGTCTCCGGCTCTGAGACCAATATCTGGCTCGATGTTGATTTTCAAACCTACGTTAAGAAATCTGACCCTAATATTGCAGTTATGTTGCCAGAGTTTCACCGACGACGTGGTACTGTTCTGGACCTTTGCCAGGCATCACACCTGTGTGAGCATCTGGAGACTCTAGATGCCTTCATCCGCCCGGTAAATATCCAGGATAAAGACATTACCGAAGATAATAAAGATGTTAACAAATGTTTCGCTTCCTTGAATAACACCACCAAGCATGTTATGGTAGGGCTAACCAGCTTAAAACAACTGGATAATGTGGTAAACATGGCAAAGCTAATAGTTGGAGGAGAAGAAGAACTTAAAGAAAACCCCATTATTTCCTTTATTACCTGTTTAGTTAAAAGCCCTCTGCAATTTGTTGAGGATACTACTCAGACGTTAATTGAAATTTGTCAGAGGGGACTACCGGTGGTGGTTTCCTCTGCACCCCAGGCTGGAACTACTGCTCCTATCAAAGAAGACGGCATTATGGCTCAAATAAATGCTGAGGTTCTAGCCGGAATAACATTAAGCCAGTTGGTAAGTAAGGGAACGCCGGTGCTCTACGGAACTGTACCGGTGAGAGCCCGGCTTGATAATCTTAATGATTCCTATGGTGCCCCAGAATCCAGCCAGTACAATATTGACTGCGTTCAAATGGCCCGTTTCTACAAGTTACCTTGCTATTCTACCGCAGGTGTCTGCGATACAAAAATACCGGGGATACAATCATCAATAGAAAGATTATTCTCAGATATATTAGTCACTTTAAGCGGACCGCAATACTTGCATTGTGCCTACGGCCTCCTTGATGGGAATTCTACTTTCTGTCTGCTCCAGGCTGTTTTAGATGATGCCCACTTTCAGATGATTAAGTTTTTTGTAAGGCCACCGTGGGTTAGCCAAGCGGAGATTGATGACACTCTAAAACAGGTAAGAGAAGTGGTAGCGACACCACAAAAACTATACATTCGCTATATTCGCCCCATGTTACGTAGTGGGCAACTATCAATGTCTTATCCCTTTGAGGGGGACGAAGAGACGGATAATGTATTGGCATTAGCCTATGAGAGAATGAAGCAACTTCTTTCACAGCCTGTAGAACATATAAATCCAGTTACCACAAGCAGGATATTCCAAGAGATACCTGGTATATTGCCAAGGCTAAACGTATATGAAAATAGGAGGGAACAATGAGCGAAGATATCCTTGCCTTACTTAAAGAAAATGTTATCCAGGGAAGGAGAACCCAAGATGATGAAGGAATAGATGATAGTATGTCCGGGAAGCCCGGGGTGTTGGAGCTAACACAGTTGGCATTGGAGAATAATATATCTCTGGAGACAATAATCATGCAGGGTTTAACGGCTGGTATGCAAGTTGTGGGAGAGAAATTTACTACGAAGGAATACTTTATCCCGGACATGTTAGCTTCTGCCGAAGCAGTAGGCGGGGCCATGGATATGCTAAAACCGCATCTTGAAGCTTCGAACGTAGCCACTAAGGGGAAATTTGCCATAGCTACGGTAAAAGGAGATATTCATGATATTGGCAAGAATATTGTTGCTATCCTGCTTAGGGGTGCCGGATATGAGGTAAACGACTTGGGCACAGATGTGCCTACGGAAAAGATTGTGGAGGTTATCAAGGAATACAAACCTGATTTTCTAGGGCTTTCTGCTCTGCTAACTACTACTATGATAATCATGGGAGAGATAATCGAAGCGTTAAAAGAGAATGGTCTAAGAGATAAAGTCAAAGTCCTGATTGGGGGAGCAGCCGTCTCTGATGAGTATGCCCAAGAAATAGGAGCCGATGCCTATTGCGTGGATGGCTTCCATGCCATTAAGATACTCGACGCTTCCCAAGAAGCGAAGGCATAGTTCAGATGTAATGACCTAGAAGAAAGGAGAATAATTATGGCAGGAATTGCTGGAATTCAAGGCGCTGACAATGGTGACTTAGAGCGTATGCTTGACAGGATAAAGCATAGAGGTCCTCATGAGGCGTGGGTAAACCGGGAGCAAGGGATAAACCTGGGATGTTGTGAGCTGAATGTGGGTGGAGACTCTAAAGCCGGCTCACATCATACGTCTGATAATCAGAGGGCAGTTATCCTTGATGGACGTATATATAATCCAGAAAAATCAGGTATGACCGATGCCGAGGCCGTACTGCACTTCTATGACAAGTTTGGTACCCAGTTTGCCAAGAAGTTAGATGGAGACTTTGCCTGTGCTATATCTGATAATGGTAAGTTGATACTCGCTCGTGATATTGTGGGCGTGAAGCCTCTCTACTATGGACATAGCAATGGAAGATTATGCTTTGCTTCAGAGGCAAAGAGCCTGGTGGGTATAGCTGACGATGTTAAGGAGTTCCCACCTGGCTATCTCTATTCCCGGGAACTGGGATTCCAGAAATATACTTGTCAGGCTGTAGAAACCCCCGATTTTGAGAATTTCGAGCAGGCCAAGAAGGTATTGGCTCAACTACTGGAAGAGGCTACAGAGAGACGGATAAAAGACAACGCCGTGGGGGGAGTTCTTTTAAGTGGCGGTTTAGACAGCAGTCTCATAACCTACATGGCCCATAAGACAAAGCCAGATATCGAATGCTTCACAGTAAGTATGGAGGGGGGACAAGACCTCCCACTGGCTAAAGATGTAACCAAATACCTGAACATCAAGCATCATGTGTTAATGTTCAGTGAAAAAGAAATAAACGAGATATTGCCTCAAGCAATCTATCACCAGGAAATGTATGAGGAAAGCTGTGTGCATGGGGCAATTGCCAATTTCCTGGCCGGACGGTTTGTCAGCCCGCACACCAAATGCGTTCTCACTGGGGAGGGAGCAGATGAAATTCTTGGAGGGTATGATGGTCAGTTCAGGCAGGGAAAGAACCAGGAGGAGGTTGCCAGTATAGTCGATAGGCTTATCAATGTTGCCCATAACACAGCCTTGCAGAGGTTAGACAGATTGGCGGCCGCAAATTCCATAGAAACTCGCACGCCCTTTCTTGACACCAAGGTGATAGATTTTTGTCTGAAGATACCTATAAATTGCAAGATTAGCCCAGAACATGGGAAGTGGGTTCTGCGCCAGGCATTCGAGGGCTGTCTATCCGAACATATCATCTACCAGACAAAACGCTTTTTTGCCCAGGGTTCAGGTGTAGCTGGGATAATGCGCTCACAGGCTGAGAAATACATCACCGAAAAGGAAGTCGCAGAACACAACGAAATAGAGGGCAATCCCTGGTTATCTTCGGTAGAGGAGCTATATTACTACCGCATGTTTAAGGAGACATTTCCCCACCCTGCATTCGACCGGCTAGTAGGCAGGTGGGACCCATTCAGACCAGATTTCTTTTTGCGCTAAGCAAGGCACTCTAATTTCAGGTAACTTATCCACTTCCAAGCTAAATAGAGACCGCACCAGAGGGTTTATGTAAATCCCCACATCTGTTTTAGCTAATATTTTATCAAGTCTTAAGCGCTAAGTACAAAGGCACCTAGTGTGATAGAATGAGGAACCATGAACAAATACATGGTTGCTGACAATCTACGTACATTCTATACTACGATTTATACTACGATTTATACTACGATAACCAGTAGAGCTGGGATTCTGATGATAACCAGATTATGTTGGAGGTATAAACACGGCTATGGAGGCTAAAGGGGAACCGGATAATACCGAAAAGGTGGTTATGACCGTTTGCCACAGCCATTGTGGTGGGGCTTGCCTACTTAAACTTCATGTCAAAGACGGAGTAATTACCAGAATTGAGACCGATGATGGAGAGGAGCCTCAGTACCGGGCCTGCTTGAAGGGAAGGGCCTACCGCAAAAGGGTGTATGCCCCCGATCGGCTCATATATCCTATGAAAAGGATAGGAGAAAGGGGCAAAGGAGAATTCAAAAGAATCTCCTGGGATGAGGCTCTGGATACCGTCGCCTCAGAGATAAAACGGGTCAGGGAAAGCTACGGGCCATCTGCAGTAACCACCATCGGGTCCGGTGGTGATATTACCCAATTGCATGGTGCCGGTTTAGTGGAGAGAGTGCTTACCAGAGCCGGTGGCTATTCAGGGACCTGGGGTATGCACTCAGCTGAAGGAGGAGTGTTCGCCTCAATGGCCACCTATGGGACCATGGCCACAGGCAATACCCGGGATGACCTACCCAACTCCCACTTAATAATCATGTGGGGCTGGAATCCAGCCGTTACCATCGCTTTTGCCAATACCAGTTACTATCTAGCTCGGGCTAGGGAATCTGGTACCAGGATTATTTCCATTGACCCAAGGTACACTGACTCAACCGCAGTTTTTGCACACCGGTGGATACCCATCAGACCATGCACTGACACCGCTATGTTAATAGCCATGGCCTACGTAATAATTACCGAGAGCCGGCAAGACCAGTCTTTTCTGGATAAGTACACCATAGGCTTTGAAAAGTTCAAGGACTATGTTTTGGGTAAGGAAGACAATATTCCCAAGACGCCAAGTTGGGCGGAGGATATTACAGGTGTACCTGCCGACACCATAGCCGGTTTGGCCAGAGAATATGCCTCCGTTAAGCCAGCGGCGTTAATAGACGGTATATCCCCGGGACGTACTGCCTATGGTGAGCAGTTTCACCGAGCCGCCAGTACTCTGGCAGCAATGACCGGTAACATCGGCATCCTTGGCGGTAATGCGCCAGGAATCTATTGTTTGGGTGGCATATTACCCACGGTAAACTTTGGTATGCCGATAGCGTTTCGCTTAAAGGGTGGAGCTAACCCGGTCGATACGGCGGCTCCTCCCAGGATTTTGGGGAACTTCAACAGTATAGGAGGGCCAAGCAGTGCTAGAGTTAATCGTTTCTATCTCGCTGATGCCATTCTTAAGGGACGCCGTGGTGGCTACCCGGCTGACTACAAACTGCTTTTCGTTACCAACTGTAGCTATCTAAATCAGTGCGCCGACACCAACAAAATCACTGAAGCC
>DUER01000033.1 GCA_011192075.1 Dehalococcoidia bacterium
CCTTATCCGGGCGTATTCTGGTGATTCTTTGGTCCTCAAGGTAGATTTCACCGCTCTGGGGTTTATAGAAGCCACTTATACAATTGAGGAGGCAGGTCTTACCAGCGCCGTTGGGTCCAATAATAGCTAGAATCTCATGCTCCCTGACTTCCAAGCTGACATCATTAAGGGCTCTAATGCCGCCAAAGCTGAGAGAAAGGTTGTCGACTCGCATTTTTACTTGGTTGCCGCTTACCATATTACTGATAACCTCTCCACTATCAGATTATACTGCCGATAACTTTTATAAAGAATCCGCTTACTCTTTAGCTATAGCTTCTTCAGCAAAGACCTTACCCTGATATGCAATCACCCTAGAACATTCTGGACCTTCACACCTCAGCTCACGACCTAATTTCTTTGCTCTCTTTTTCAGCTCTTTAGCCGTTTTCTTAGTGATGCTCTCAATATATTTCTTATAGCCGACACACCTTGTCGACCTGTCCTTATATACCATTATTGTTACGTCATTATCCACAGCATCACAATAAATTGTAGTTGCTGTAACTTGCCAATTTAACATGCTAATATCTCAGTATTCTTTTATGATTTCGCCGTCTCATTACTCCCAGATTCTTTCATCTACAATCACCTTATGCTCTTCGGGTATGGTTCCTCTAGTCACAAACTCAATCTCATCTGCCTTAACCCGACAAACGTCCTGGAAGGCTTTGGCTAGGTCGTTGGTTAATTGCTGCTTATCAACGGTTTCATCCTTAAGCTCGAGGTTTATGGTTATCACATCCCTATGCTTGTGGCGTCCAACTTTGACTTGAAACTGAGCGATTTGGTTCAACTTAGCCATTACTTCCTTCACTTGTCTAGGGTGGACGAACATACCTCGGACCTTAACCTCCTCCCCTACTCTACCTAGTAACCCAGTCAATCTAGGTGAGGTTCGGCCACAGGGACAAAGCTCAACATTTATTGAAGATAGGTCGCCAGTACCATAGCGGATTAGAGGAAAGATTTTATTAAAGGGTGTTGCCACTATCGCACCTACTTCACCTGGTGCCAGTTGTTTACCTGTCTCATGGTCAACAATCTCAATTAATACTTCCTCGGGGATATGCCAACCTGATTTCTGGCTGCATTCATAGCCTAAAAGTAGTAGCTCGGCTGTGGTATAGATCTGCTGAGTTCTAATATCGTAGTCTTGCTCGAAGGTTCTCCTTAATGACTCAGGCAGCATCTCAGCGCCTACCAAGGCGCGCCTGAGTTCAAAGTCTTGGCGGAAGTTATAGCCTAGCTCTTCAGCCTTTTTAATTAAGGTCATGAGGAAGCTAGGAGTACCGGCATACCCGCTAACTTTAAGGTCACGCATAATCTGAAGTTGAATCTCAGTATTTCCCACCCCAGTAGGTATCATTGTTATCCCAAGCTTCTCCATAGCTCCAGCGAAGTGCTGGCCAGCTGGCACCATGTGGAAGGAAACGGTTACCATTGCTCTATCACCCTTTCTAAAACCAGTGGCGTAGAGTGCTTTGGCTGCAGCTACATATTGAGCATTGGGAATTTCAGGCTCATAGATAGGGCCGGGAGAGACATAGATTTCCTTTATTTCTGGCACACCTAAGAATCCACCAAAGGGTGGGTTTAGCTTTTGCAATTCACTAAAGTCATCCTTTCTGGTGATGGGAATTTTCTCCAGGTCTCCAACAGTAACAATCTGGGAGGGTGCAACGCCGACACTATCCATCTTCTCCTTAACCGCAGGAGCATTATGATAAGCATAGTTTACTATCTCTCTCAACTGTTCATTCAGAAAGCGCTCTCTCTCCTCAACTGGCATTGTTTCTTTGGTAGGGTCATAAAATTCGCTTTCTTTCATCCTAACCATCTCTTTCTTCGCTTATAATGTTTTACTTCTCGATAACTCTTCTGTTCTCCTACCTGACTCAGCCCTAGGTAGAATTCTCTTACATCCTCATTTTCCTTTAGCTTGTCGGCTGGCCCGTCAAGCACCACCTTACCGTTCTCCATCACATAGCCGTATGCGGCAATAGATAGAGCCGCTCTGGCATTTTGCTCTACAAGAAGAATGGAGGTTCCCTCTTCTGCGTTGAACTGGCGCACGATTTCATAAATCTCCTGCACTACAAGGGGAGCAAGTCCTAGGGAGGGTTCGTCCAGCAGCATAACCTTGGGGTGGGACATGATACCACGCCCGACCACTAGCATCTGTTGCTCTCCTCCGGAAAGATAGCCGCTGGTTTGATTGCGGAGGTCCTTTAGCTTGGGGAAGTAGTGATAGATCATATCTAGGTCTTTCTTGATGTCGCCACCATTGTGCCGGCTGTAACCGCCTATTCTCAGATTCTCCTCAGTGGTGAGGTGCTGGAACAATCTCCTTCCCTCCATTACCTGGATAATACCCATGCTGACTATACCCTCAGGGTCCATCCTGTCTATTCGCTTGCCATCAAACTCAATACTGCCATCGGTTACTTCTCCCTCTTCGGTGTGGAGCAGCCCTGATATCGCCTTGAGGACAGTGGTCTTGCCAGCACCATTAGCTCCCAAGAGAGCGATGATTTTCCCCTCAGGAACCTCTAGTGAGACACCCTTCAGCACTAAGATGACATTGAGATACATAACCTCGATATTACTTAACACCAGCATGTCTCTTTACCCCTTGAGGAGAGCCTCAAACGGGGCTCTCCTCAAAAGTAAGCTTAGGGTGTGTACCATCCTGTACCACCCTGCGTAGTCATGTAGTCGGTAACCTCACACTCGGGTAACAGTTCGGGGATGTTAAGGTAATTACCGGTGGTGATGACGTCCCCAAGCTCATCATCCCAGAAGGCAAATTTGAAGCTCTGGACGTTTATGCGGTCACCTGTGTAGTCAGCATAGCCTGTTCCACCGCTAAAGCCTTTGGTGTCAAGTTCGAGACCCTTGAGTCCATTCTCCATCAGGGTCTCTCCATTCAGATTTTCCCAGCCTACAGCCTTGACCGCCCGCTCTATAGCAGCAGTCATTACCATCGCGTTGTGCCAGCCTTCGCGATAATCAGTACCACCTTCTTCAGGAGGCAAGACCTTACCATACTTCTCTCTCATGAAATCGTTACACTCTTTGACGCCAGGGAACTCCTCCTCACTCGCTGAGGCAAAGCCTCTCGCACCGTAGGTATAGGAGGCATATTCTATGCCGGTTAGCATGTTTGATACATAATAAGAAGTATAGCCGAAGAATGGTACCATCTTACCCGGGATGGTTGCTGCCTCCTCAATGGTTCCCAGGACTCCAAGCTCACCCATCTGCTTCAAGAGGGTTCCGGTACCAGCACCGAGAGTTTCGCAAAAGATGACATCGGCACCGGCATCAACCAGCCTCATAATGTTGGTGCTGTAGTCCAGGGTACCTAAAGCCACCACTTCTGGTTTTAGCAGCTTTATACCGCGAGTATCAGCGTACTTATACATGGCGGATACGCCGCCTAAGGCGAAGGGATTATCATGAGCCAGAATACCCAGCGTCCAGCTTCCCCACTCGTCCCTGTCCCACAACTCGGTATCAAACCAGAACAGAGCAGCGAGGTCATAATCACTGGCTACCCCACCATGACACCACATGTAGTCTTGGGGGGGGGCGTATATGCTTAGGGTTGCCGTCTGGTTAATACCGGGTATCTTGTCCTCATTAAGCAGGGTCTGAACGGCAAGGGCTACCGGTGTCACCATACACGACAGAGTAAGAACACCCTCTGCCTTGAACCTCTTATAGGCAGAAACGCTTAAATCCGCTTTCGCCTGGGTATCAGCCACCAGTACCTCTACTTGCACCCCTTCAATGCCTCCCCTAGCGTTTATCATTTCGAAGTAATCCTGGAATGCTTGCACAAGTGGGGCGCCAACGGCAGCGTAAGGGCCGGTGAGGTCAGCCAGGTATCCCACTTTTACTATCCCTGGCTTCTCCTCGGCACAGGCTGTCATGAGAGGCATAACTAACAGTAACAGTGCTAGCAGTCCTATCACCCCTACCTTAACTATATTTTTTGTAATCACCTTTACCTCCTTCCATGAAATTAAACCTATCCTATCCCAACTCTATTACAATACATTACATATTACCACCCCCTTCTTGATATTTAATCCTGTTTTTTTGTTTATCATGATATAGTGTTATATATCTTTCTTGCCTGAGTCAAGTCAATGGGAAAAAGGCCACAGCCTGTAGTATGACTTAAAGATTTGCCACCGATGATTTATACCCCTGGGCTCAAAGACTATAAACAGAGCAATCACCAGACCGATAAGAATTTGAGTTGAAGAAGCGAAAATCTGAAGGGCTACCCCGGGGAAGGCCTTACCTATCTCAGGTGACAAGACAGCTGCTCCCTCCCACAGCAGCATGAGGAATGCGGTACCATAAATAGCACCCATAGTGCTGCCTAAACCACCAACAATTAGCATCCCCAGCCACCATATAGAGTCCATCAGGGGGTAGTGGTCCATATGAGCATAACCAAGATAATACACCTTGAGCCAGCCGGCAACCCCGGCAAATGCACAAGCGATGAAGAAAGCAAGCAGTTTATGGTAGCTTAGATTAATACCCAAAACTTCGGCAGCCAGGTCATTGTCTCTAATGGCGACAAAGGCCCTGCCTATCCTGGTCCGGGTCAGGTTCTTGGCCAGGAAAACCGCCACCAGCGTGAACACCATTATCAGGTAGAAGAATTCTGTTTCGGTGTTGATGACGATATTTCCTAGCGTAGGTCGAGCAACAGCCAAACCGTAGACGCCACCCGTTGGAATGCCAAGATTGTCTCCATGGGGTATAAGCCAACTAATAATGAACCAGCCGCCCAAGGTGGTCATAGCTAAGTAAAAGCCCTTGACCCTCAGCGCCGGTAGACCGAAGATAAGCCCGATTAAACTAGCCGCCAGAATGGAGCAGGGAAGAGCCGCCCAGGCGGAGAATCCCAGATGATCGGCCAGAATGGCGGCAGTGTAAGCGCCGATAGCAACAAAGGCAGAATGTCCAATAGATATTTGCCCGCAGTAGCCCGTCAGGATATTGAGCCCTAGTACAGCAATAATAGTAATGGCGATGATATTGATTAGCCCCAGCCAGTAATCACCAGCATATAGGGGCAGGGTGAATGAGAAGATGAGGAAGCCTATAAAGGCTCCCCATTGAAACCGGGTGCGGACTATAGCCATATCCTGGCTATAGCTCATATTAAAGGTGCCGGCAGGCTGCATCTTATATCCTTTCTATCCTCCTCAGGCCGAAAAGACCGTAGGGCCAGATGAGGAGAGATATAATAGCAATGCCAAAGGCAAAGACCGTTTCCATTCCTCCCCCTACCCAGGGGTCTATATAGCCCTTAGCCATCTGTTCAGCAACACCAATGATAAGCCCGGCAACAATAGCCCCGGGCACAGATTCCAATCCCCCAACCAGCACCACAGCTACTGCTACTAATCCTACATTGGCTAATCTGATGTCAACACCTTGACTGCTTGCTAGAATAACCCCGGCAATACTAGCGACTATGGCGCAGATAATCCAAGATTGAGAAAAGACGGTCTTTACCCTAATGCCGGTACCTCGGGCTAGTTGGTGGTCTTCAGATGTGGCTCTCATCGCCAGACCAGCTCGGCTAAAACGGAAGAAATAGGTGAAGATAATAAACATGATCACCACCACAACCAAGCCCCATACATATTCCTGGCGGATGACTATGTCACCTAGGTGTATTGCTGTTCCTGGGAAGAGGGGCGGATTATAAGCCTTGCCTATGGCTCCCCAGGCTAGCAACACCACACCTCTTATAATAACCATGAGAGCAAGAGTCATCATAATCACCCCTAAGATTGGCTGACCAATAAGGGGGCGAATGGCTACCCGCTCTATCGTCCATCCCATAATGATGGCGGCAATTATGGCCATCACAAAACAGGCTGGAATCGGCCAGTGCAAGAGAACACGGAACGTCCAGGCAACATAGGCTCCTATTAGCATGAACTCACCAACGGCAAAGTTAAGAATTCGTGACGATTTGTAGACTAAGACAAAGCCTAGGGCTACTAGCCCATAGATAAGCCCCAAGGAAATCCCGGTGGTTAAATATCTTAAAAATTCTTCCATTTAGTCACTATAATCCAGGGAGTTTATTTTAACCACGGTCTTAATCGTCCCTTTTCTGCCATCCCTGTAGGTTATCGCTGCCTCAGCAATGAATTCTGTCTTATCCTGATATATAGCCTCTACTAGGTCCCGATAGCGCTCGTCTAGGAACCCCCTCCTTAGCTTTCTGGTTCTGGTGAGTTCAGCCTCATCGGGGTCTAATTCCTTATGAAGATTGGCAAATTTTTTAATTCTGGAGTGCTCGGGGAGGTCTCTATTCACTCTCTCCATGTCTTTGTGGACTAAGTCAAATATTTCTGCTTTCTGGGATAAGTCAGCAAAAGTGGTATAGACAACCTTATGGGCTTCTGCCCACCGGGCACAATTCTCAAAGTCGATGTTTATCAGGGCAGACACATAGTCCCTACTTTTGTCGCCAAGAGCTATTGCATCCTTAATATAAGGGCTGAACCTCAGCCGAGATTCAATAAACTGTGGAGCATATTTGTAGCCACTGGCCAGCTCCCTTAGTTCTGCCACCCGATCAAGGTAAACAATATGTCCGTCTTCATCAAGGTGACCAGCATCCCCAGTGTAGAACCATCCGTCCTTAAGCACCTCTGCGGTCTTTTCTGGCATCTTATAATACCCTTGGAATACACCGCCACCCCTGACTAGGATTTCGCCACTGTCGGCTATCCTGACCTCGAAGCCTGGGGCAACAGAACCTACGGTCTCAAAGCGTATTTCACCAGCGCGATGGTGGGTAACTGGTATGGCCTCGGTTATCCCGTAACTCTGCTTTAGATTGACGCCGATAGCGTGGAAGAATCTGAAAGTATCAGGGCTGGTCATAGCACCGGCAGTGATGCCAATCCTGACTCGAGATAAGCCAAGCTTATCCCGGAGCTGCCTGAAAACAAGTAGGTTAGCGACTTGATAACGGGTTTTCCAATAAAGGTTGGGCTCTTTGGCTTCCATCTTAAATTGAGCTAGTTTGTAACCTACGGGCAGGAACAAAAAGTACAAGTATCTCTTGAGGAAGGTGGCATCCACCATTTTGGCCAGTACCATTGACGCTATAGACTCCCAAAAACGGGCTCCGTAGAAAACAACTTCGGGCGCTATTTCTCTGGTGTCCTCCTGCAATGTTTGTGGCTCCTCAGGGTAGAACATGGTGCACCCAGCTAGTAAAACCCAGGTGCTGAAAAGCGGTCCTGCAATCCAAGCCGGTACTGGTGAGGCGAAGAAGCGGTCGGTATCGTAAAATGGCTCAACTCGATGATACGATGAGACGCTACTCAGAATGCTCCTGTGGGTAAGTATAGCTCCTTTGGGCTCAGCGCTGGTACCTGAGGTATATACCAGAAGGGCTATGTCATCGGGTTTACTTCGGGCTACATTTTGTTCAAAGGCGCTCGGGTGTTCCTGTTCGTAATTTCTGCCTAGCTCCATTACCTGCTTAAAACTTATGAGGATTGGCTCATCATAGTTTCTCAATCCTTTGGGGTCCCAATAAATTACCTTCTTTAGCAGGGGGAGCTCATCCTTGATTTGAAGCATCTTATCAACCTGCTCTTGGTCATCGGCGATCACGAATTTGGAATCGGAGTGCTCAGCGATATAATTCAACTCAGAGGGGATGGAATCAGCGTACATGCCTACTGCCACTCCTCCAGCAGCCATAATCGCCCACCGGCTCCAATACCAGTGGCGGTCACTGTCGCCTACGATGCTGACCTTGTCCCCAGGCTCTAAGCCCAGGCTCACCAGACCAAGGGAGAAGTATTTAACGGTTTCGTATTGCTCTTTCCAGGTATACGGCTGCCAGATGCCGAAGTCCTTCTGAACTACCGCCATTTTTTTATCGCCGTATTTTTTATACTGCTGTAAAAATAGCTTGGGAATCGTGTCCGCTGCTTCCATTTACTTGGAATTTCCCACTTCAATTCGCGATAAGGTATAGTGCTCCCTCATCATTCTTGTCACCAATAATATATATGTGGCACCTAGTTGTCAATCTCCATCTCGTAGCCCTGTAATAGTTCTCCGCGACCTGCGAGGGACTACGTCGATTCTGAACACGTTTTGGTCATAGTCGCCAATATTTTGCAACAAGTTAAGGCTGGGATTCAAGTACCCTACGTACCATATCTTTTGGTCAGACCGGGGACTTCAGGACATGGTCAGTGAAACCATGAAGAAAATAGAGAATGGTGAAAGCAATATACTGAAACTAGAAACTTTGAGTTAAAGATGCCCGGGGTAGAGAGTAGGGGAGCAAAAGGCTCGCAAGCATCAAGTATGCGCGACACAAAAGAAGGTTCTAGCCCTCTTTAATCCACTGGTTCCGCCGTCCCATACCTGTTGTAGAAGTGCACCACACCCTTGGGTTTGGCGAAGAGGTTGGTCACGACAAAGCCCACTCGGGGGAATAACTGTCCCCAGTGC
>DUER01000034.1 GCA_011192075.1 Dehalococcoidia bacterium
AATCGTATCTGTTATATCCTTTCCGCTTTCTTGTTTTTATATTAATAATTCTTTATATCATTATATGCTTATGTTAATATGTCATTACATTCTATTAATTTATATACAACATTTATTTAAAAAATCCTTCTTTTTTATTAAAATTTTTTAGAATTTTGTTAATATTTTACCTTATAATAAACCTCACACCAGGATCTTAGATCCTTTAAAGTAATAGATTACGGAATAGATAGAGAAAATGATGTTTTCAGAAATAAACCTCATGTTGGTGATAAAATCAATGAATCCTACTTAATAATCTTTATCCTTCTCCTATCTATCGTAACTATACTCATACCTATAGCGATTATACCGAAAGTTATCATCTGCATATCGCGGCCGATTGCGAGCATTAACATTCCGGCTCGAATCCAGGTTATGATAATCACTCCAATCAAGGTTCTGTGCGGACCTCCCACACCTCCAGTTAGGGCTGTGCCACCCATTACCACGCTCGCGAAAAGCGGTATGGGCAAATATTTTCCAATCTCCATGGACCCACCCCCCAACTGAGCCATGTATAAAACTCCGGACAGCCCGGATAAAAAGCTACTGAGTATGAAAACGTAAATTCTATGCCTCTCCACGTTTATGCCCGAAAGCCCAGCGCCTATCGGGTTTCCTCCTACCGCATAAGTACGCCTTCCAAATGGTATATACATGGCTATGAATGTACAAATAATCCAGATGCCTATCGCCCAATAGAATATTGATGGCAAACCCGCTATAAAGGTCACTGCAAGAGCCCTAAAAGTCTCATTATACATTATATGGAGGAAACCTTTTGAGAGGTACAGCGCTACTCCCTCAACGACAACGGAAACACCGAGCGTTGCCATGAAAGAGGGGACTTTAAACTTTGCGGATAATAGACCGTTAATGAAACCAAATCCCACACATAATAGCAAAGCTAAAGGAATCACCAAGAGACCAAGTTTATCAATATATAATACGCATATAAGTGCTGAAAGCTTTAGTAAGCTTACCACTGAGAAATCAAAAGAACCCATCATTATGACGAAAGTCAATCCACAAGCGGCTATTAGGAAGTATGACATTGCATAGACTAAAGTTATTATTCCCTGATAGCCGAGGAAGAACGGGTTTATCACCTGGAATCCGGCTATAATCGTTATCGCAGCGACTATTGGCCCAACTGTAGTCATATTTTTTCCAAGCCATTCCCGGGAAAGAGGTAGTTTGACCATCATCTTTTCACACCTTTCATGTAATCGTCACTCCCTTCAACCCTCTAGTACCTACTATAATAGATACAATTAGCAATAGTCCTACAAGGAGTTGTATCATCTGGGGGTGTAATAGTGAAAGGAGTAATCCGCGATAAACCACTGCAAAGGTCAACGCTCCGAGTACTGTTCTTTGGGGTCCACCACTTCCCCCCATAAGCGGCGTTCCGCCTAAGACCATTGCCACGAGCGGCCAGACCATGTTGTTTAGATTCAGTTCCACCGGTGCTGCGCCTCCGAGATGCTGAAATAAAACAATCGACCCTATACCCGTAAATAGACCGCTTATCGTGAAAGCCAGGATCTTATACTTATCGACGTTTATTCCAGCCAAATGGGCACCTTCTTCATTTGACCCAATAGCGTATAAATATATCCCTATTCTGGTACACTTTATAATGAATACCGCAGCGATTATTATTGGGATAGACCACAGAAAGGCCGTGGGGATGTATTGTATTAACCGCGCGGTGATAAACTCGTATCCGCGAACATGTCTGGGGTATCCTCCAGAGAGCGTGGCGGTTAACCCCCCGTATGTTACCAATAAACTTAAAGTTAATATGAATGAGGGTACTTTCGCCTTGACTTGTATTACGCCGATGAGAAACCCGGTCACTAATCCCAATAGCGGGATGACCAGAATGGAGAACATCCCTAGTATCGGCATGAGAAGCCATACGAGGATTCCTCCCAGCATCCAAATTCCAACAAAAGATAAGTCTAACGAGCCGGTCACTACCACAATTGAGGGGCCAAGCGCAAATAAGGTGAGAGTTACAAACTGTTTTAGAATCGTAGAAAGATTTAAGGGTGTTAGAAATTTTTCCGGGTATAAGATTGAGAACATCATGAATAGAGTAATTAAGACTATAATGACTGGATGAGTCTTGAGAGTTTGAATTATGAGCGGTAGTATCAACATCTTTCTGTTTAAGATCTTCATGTTGCCATCACCTTCTTGAACTGTTCAGGGCTAAGAACTTTTTGAATTCTTCCATCTTTTATGAACATTATCTTGTCGCATAGTATTGAGTATTCTTTAGGATCATCGCTTACGAGAATCATTGAGATGCCGCTCTTCTTCATCTCTAAAGTAATTTCGTAGATGTCCTTTCTGGCTCCCACATCTATTCCGATAGTTGGGTCCTCCAATAAAAGTATGTCGGGACTTCTTTCAAGCCATTTTCCCACGGAAACTTTCTGCTTACTACCGCCGCTTAGAGAGTAGCAATCCGTGTTAACATTCGGGGCCTTTATTCTCAACCTCTGTACGATCTTTTCCGCCATCCGTTTCTCAGCGTTGAAACTTATCACCGGGATTAACTTTCGTAGTATTTTTTCAATATTTACTATTGAGATGTTCTTCGTGATAGGCCAGTTGAGGAATAGTTCTTTCCCGGTTTCTCCTGAGAAATATCCAATACCCCTTGATAATCTTACATGGGGAAGTTCTTTGGATTTGACTTCCTGACCTTTGACTATTAGGACTCCTTCATCAAAACTTATGAAACCATCGATTGTGTTTACTATCTCGCTTTTACCTGATCCCGCTGGACCAAAGATTCCTATGCACTCGCCCTTGTGAAGATCGAAAGATATATCATAATAACATCCATTCTTAGTCAAATTCTTGACTGTTAAAACTGTTTCCTCTCTCACCACTCTTTCAATTTCCGGTTTATGGATATATTCCGAGGATTCTCTACCGACTATCGCCCTGAAAAGATCATCCTCTGTTATCTTCTTTTTGGATAAGTCATAGTGGATAACCAGATTACCATCTCGCAACACGTATACTCTGTCCGTGAATTCCATCACTTCAGGTATTATATGCGAAACGAAGATGAACGAAGCATTTTTTTTCATATCTAAGATGTGGCTGAATAACTCCCGACGTTCCTCGATGGTTAACGGCGCGGTCGGTTCGTCAAGTATTATAATCGAGGTAATGTCATCTTCTTCGTGTTCCAATCTTACACTCAGAATCGCTCTCGCTATTTCAACCATCTTCTGGGTGGAAATCGGTAGTTCATACATAAAGTTCTCAATATCGCATTTTACATGAAGCTCCTCCAATATCTCCCTGGCGTGCTTCTTCATTTTATCTATATGCAATCTCGAGATTTTGGTATACTTATCCTCATGACCCAGGAGTAGAAATTGATATACCCTTAAACAGGGTATGACCCCTTTTTCCTGGTAAACTATCGAAATCCCTCTTTTTGCCGCGTCTTTTGGATTTTTGGGGAATGGTATTTTTCTTCCTTTATAATACCATTCCCCTTTATCTGGAGGAAAAACGCCTACTAAAATCTTCATTAGCGTGGATTTTCCGGCACCGTTTTCCCCTACCACGCCTACTATTTCATTTTGGCGAATCGCTATACTAACCTCGTCAAGGGCACGCACGACTCCGTTGAAGGTTTTGGAAACACCCTTTACTTCCACTAATTTCACTTCCACTAATTTTTCCTCCACTATTTAAGCATCCCTTGGCATCATAATGTTAATCCATCCTAAGGTTAATCATCGCGAATTACAAAAAGGATGAATATAACAATTTTGTCTTTACTCCCAGATAGGCTCTGTCTTTAGCTCCGGCGGAAACTGTTTTGCATATTCCTCTGCTTCCTCCCAGGTGTCAGCCCAGCTGAAGTCGAGGAAGTATTTATGGAGAGCAGCAACGTGTTTCTTAAGGGCTTCGATGCTTCCGAACTTCTGTAATTTTGCCGGGAAGTAGTAGTCATGCTGGCCTAGTTCGGTTCCTCCGCCTGCCTGGCGGTCATAGGTTAGGCCGAGCTCTTTGCACTTTGATACGGATAGCAGCCTGAAGTCATATGGATACTCCGGTGTTTTTGCCTTCATTTGCTTTAACACCTTCTCTAAATTTTCCTCGGTTGGGCCTATTTTGAAGCTCGGATGGTAAGTTATACGAGCAGCCTCGGCTAACTGCTCAATCTCATCAGGTCTACCATAACAATCTATCCTACCGGATTGAACCATCTCCTCCTTTAGGGGATACCATGCTCCGACGCACATGTCGTATAGCATTGGGACCATTCTTCCTCCATAGTAAGGTATGGCAAATCCAGCGGTAACGAGAAAGTTTCCTTTAAGTATTTCTTCAGCGGTAGTCATTTCCATATCTCTCGAAGCGGTGTATGGGCCGATTAGTAGACCTCGGTCTTCACATGCCCTCAAAGCACCCGTAGTCTGCGAGTCATTAGCGCCCCATAAACCCTCATAATCCGTTCGGACTGCCAGTGACGCCTCGGCAGCTTCTCGTCCTCCCTCGTACCACCACTCACCATATTGGTGGCCTAACACTTCCATCTCCGGATAGAATTTCCAAGCCTGGAAAACTCCCAAATTTATATAGACTGTGGAGCAGGTAGCGGCTGTCTTGTGTGCCTGGTGGTGCAGCAATTTTGTCTTTCCATCTGTCCTCATCTTCTCAAACAGCAACATTAATGGAAGGAAAGTCTGCTCATCTGACAGAGGTGTATTATCTATGACCCATCGTGGTCCTAAGTCTCCCGGGAACATATCTCCCGTATATCCGAAGTGTGTTGCCATAAATACATTGTTCTCGTTGCAGATTCTTATCAATTCAGGCATGGCCGCCGCGGATGGACAGTTATAGATTATCGCCTTTGCACCGGCAGCTATCATACTCTCAGTTGTCTCGATCCACGCTGGATCGGAATCAGCTACTGCACCGAAGAATTCCAGACCGAGTTGTTTACAGGCCTGCTCACTAGCCTGGTAGCACATCATCAGGTATTCTTGTGCTAAACCCCAAGTGATGTGGCCTATCATGAATTTTTCTCCAGGTTCAGCGTTCTTGTATTTCTGAGCTAGTTCGTTCCTCTCTTCTTCGACAGCCAATTCTTTTTGTGCAAATACTCCAAACGAAATTACGGATACTAACAAAACAACAACAAGCATTATTAATAAACCTTTCTTTATCACCTTCTGATACCTCCCTTTAATTAAATAAAATTAATTTAATTATCCTTAAGTAAACTAAATATATTTTAGCTCTTGATCACCTCTTCTTCTAAAATTTATTTAGTTATATAAACCACCTCCTTTTTTTATATTTAAAATACAGTGATAATGGGAGATTTATTATTTTGTCAAACAGCTGACTTTGCTTTTTATGTTACTAGTGTACTATATTCATCATTTACCTAAATTGAAGTAATTTATATCTCAATACTAAAAGTTACCCCTTTTAATTTGTTAAGATCTTTTATCTCTAAATCATAATCAACAGTCCCTTGCTGAAAAACAACCAGCAATCGTACTTTTTCAGCTAATGGATAAGGAAGCCAGTGCCAGGTGCCTATAGATAAAAATACTCCTTTCCCCTTTTCTAATTTGAAAGCTTTAACTGTTTCTACGTCTGGAACTTCTTGATTTGGGGTGGCCTTACCAACTAAAACCACAACATCTTCATCTAAAGCAAAAAAGATCTCTTCGGTCTTTACATGGCGTTCCAA
>DUER01000035.1 GCA_011192075.1 Dehalococcoidia bacterium
ATAGTAACAAACCCATTCTCCTGCCCCAACCCACTTCCCCTAGTATTGACAAACCCTCCAGACAGGACTACATTAGAGTTCCAACATATGAACTAACCTTAAAAAGAATAGGGATTAGAATAGGGAAGATGAGGAAGCAACAAGGGCACTGGAACCGCTAAATAATGCGGTGGCTGGTGCCCTTTTTGGTTTGGGTATATTACCTATATAAGAGGAGGTGGTACCTATGTGAAAAAACCCACCATCGCTGTATCTGCTAGTATTGGAAAAGTTACTTCACATTTTCCCAACACAATCTGATTAGGTTTAAGAAAATAAGGAGGTCGTTGGCCATGAAATACTTGGTTCTTGGTAGACGTAAGGATGCATTCTTGATGCTTCCCCCAGAAAAGCGAGCTGAAATTTGGGAAGGCATGGTTGCTTTCATCGAAAAGTATCGAAAGGCGGGTAAATGTAAGGAGATTTATTATGATGCGGACTTGAAGGGAAGTATGAGCATCTGGGAGACTGATTCTGAGGAAGAAAGTATAAAGTTCATAACTGAGAATCCATTTTCACCTTTCAGCGATATGGATATCCGCCCTGTTATAGGATGGGACATTGGAGTGAAGGCAACTAGAGAACTTTTTCAGCAGCTAACCAAGAAGTAGGTCCTCTTGATTCTAGGGCACCAGAACCGCTAACTGATATGGCGGTAGCTGGTGCCCTTTTTGGTTGAACTAAAAGGAGGTGGAAATGGAGGGAAGGTGGGATCTGCAGCAATAATGTCGTCACTCTCAGGCATCTTTAAACTGTTCTAAAGTACGAATCTTCTCTGCAGTATTGTGACGATTTGCGCTCTACTACATTTCATAGTATTTTAAGTCTTTCCTCTACCAATCTGGCAAGTTCTTCTAAAGCATTCAAATCAACAATCGGGCTTTCACCTTCTGGCATAGCGGTGTGAAATGAAACGATCCTATCTCCCAGTGTGAATACAATTATACTCCCAATTCCCTGGGTATTTACCTCGACTTCAGCAGAGGTATCTCCAATAGGCAGAGCCATATTTTCAAGTCCCGGTGTATCCAATTTCATCTTCTCAAAGTGATTATCAGCTGAGATCTGGGAGTCAAAGTCTATCACGGAGAATGTCAAACCGCTTATCCCGTCCTCCGTTTGGAAACTCAAACCGTGGAAGCTATCCATATTAGCCACCTGCTGGGGATCTGTTGATTCCGCCAGTTTCTTATAATCATAAAACTTCACATCAAATTCTACGCCGGACACTAGTACGTTCTCAATATCTTGCACTGTCAGCAGGTTTTTGAACTGCTCTTCAGTGATTATCCCTTCCCGCTCTGATTGTGCTGTACAGCCACCCAGAGAAACAGTAGTTAAGGACAAAACTAGCAATAACCAAAAGTAGTTTTTTCTTTCTATTTTGTGACCTCAATAACTTATTATTACTAATTTAGCTGCCAATAAGGTAAATCTACTCCCCGATAGACGTGTTGTCAATACGTTTAAAACATAAAATATTCTCTATGGATTAATATATTTATGAGACCCACTTCCCCTACCGCATGCCACTTCCATTTAGCGGTATTGACAAACTCCCCAGACAGGACTACATTAGAGTCCTAATATAAGGATTGAAATCATGTCGGCTATATTAGCTTTTGAAATAGGTGTCTGGAATACCTGGATACTCATATTGCTCGTTTTCGCGACTATAATTGCGCACTTAAAAAGTTTGCCAGCCAAGTACGGGCTCAAACATTTGTCGGGGACACTATAACCATGAAGGGTAGGGTAACTAAGAAATATATCAAGGACCACGAGAACTATCTAGAGTGTGAAGTTTGGGGTGAGAAACAGGATGGGACTATGGTTATACAAGGGTCAGGAACAGTTACCCTAACAGCCCGACTCCAACCACAATCGGGTCGTATTTCATAATTCCATCTCCTATATTGCTATTTACTGTCTCACTTCCATCTTATCATACTCGGCCTATCTTCTCCTTTATTCGCTTAATTGCATCCCTTTCCTATTCGGCGGGCTCACACCTCGGTTGAAAGCTATCGTACCTTTCTGGCACTGGGATGGTGGTATCAATTATTACCTGCCCCCCGGTCGTCATTGATCGCGATCTTCATGGTCTTTCCTTCTACACTATATAATGCCCATTGATATTGAATTAAAGATCTATTTACACACTAACGACTTGACGTTTTGTGACGCTCCTCTACATATAGTCATTCTGCCCGTGGTAGCAGAGCACCCTTTTAACACTTACTCATTTGTTGAGCATGGGGTCAGCGATGCTGGAGTCTTTTCCAAAAATTGAGTTACGCCCTGAGCTAGTCTCAACTGCTCTTCTTCGTTCAGACTGATCCCCATCTCTAGAGTGCGGATATACTTATCGATTTGTGGATTCTCTCTTCTCAGTAGAGCCAACTTCTCATTTTGATCATTGATCTCCAAATCAAGTCCAGTAAAATCCAGGTTCAACTCAAATTTGTGATCAAAGAAAGAGAGTACACCTTTTGCTGCTTTAAGGTCTTCCATTGTTGCCAAGTAAAAGGCTATCTCTGGCCAGAGACTTACTCCCGGGATGCCCCTTCTTTCAGCCAGCCATAGAAGCAAGGTATTTGTGGCCGGCGGTCCTTCCCACGTCATAGCCTCAAGCTCGTAGCCTCGAAGCCTTTTTTGGAAATTCTGTTCGTTGAAAACAGCCAACAATCTCCGAGAACTAGTATGGGTAACGGGAGAAATGGTTCCACTTATAGTGTAGAGTTCCTTTACCTTGCAGTAGTGCTCAGCCACATCAAGAACACTATTAAGGAATTTAAATCGCTCGTATGTTGGCTCATTGCTCTCAAAGATGACCAGATCCTTCTTTTCACCGGTGGAGAATCTGCTTACTGGAAATTGGACTATGTTTTTTTCAATTGCCACTCCACCTAGAGGGAAGAACTTAACCGGCTCAATCTCATAAAAAGCCCTAGCCTTTATGTGTTTATTGAGATAGTCAATTACTTTCGGCCCTAACTTTCCGGCATCTTCCTGCCAACCTACGATTAAGGATGCGTTTTCCAGCTTGGGCTCAGAGCAGAGACTAACTAGTTCTGTCATCTCCCTTTTCTCCCTTCGTGAAGAAATCGTCGATACGTTCCATAATTCGCTTCTGGTCTTCATCTGTGATCGGCCCAGGAGTTTCCCTCACGTATTTCATTTTCTCAATGCTTTCTCTTGTCTCGTTTCTTATTTGAGATGGTATTGCTTCTGCCTCGTACAGGTTTTCCAGGAACCCTTCAATGCCCACATCTATCTTCTTTGCCATTTCAAGCAGAGGGATCATATCAATGTCAATTCCCATGTTGACGGCCAGGACTTCCAGCACTGATATTACAGCCTTCGGATAAGGCCAGGGAAAAGCCTGAAGGTAGTATGGAATTTCGCCCATGAGACAGAGGGCTTTCATACCCCTTTTCCGAGCGACTCCAAGCAGAAGTCCGTTTAAGCCGGATATGACATCTTGCCCAGGTCCCCCTTCAATCTCGGACATCAAGACTGTGTTCTCATAGTGTCTCACTTCGTCGACAAGGTCTTTGGTGTTAGATACTGCCCATATTCTTGGTTTAAGGGTATGGTGGATCTGAGTCACCGCGGCACCAGATGTGTAAACCCTCCGGCAACCAAATTTTTCTGCAACGTCCAGGACAAGGTTTGCTATTTTATATGCTTTTTCTCCTGTAGCGTACATTCTCGTGCTATCGGTTGGTTGTTCCTCACCAATAAACAAGAGCAGGTCCCTTTCTTTGAGCTTTTGATAGTAGAATTTGTTATTGGGAAACTCTAGATCTTTCAGCAGACCGTCTTGGATGTTGACCTTGCGTGGCTCGAAGAAATCACAGGATTCTATCTCCCCCAGCTCCTCCGCTATGATTGTACGCCTTAGATAATCGACCGCAGTTACACCGATCATGCCAATTCCCGGCCATCCACAGATTAAGTCTGGTCTTTCCAGCTGCGGTTCTTTGTAAAGCTTGATTGTCATTCCAATTGACCTTCTCCCTCTTTATTATAATTATATCTTTAATGATAACTTACAGTGGGTTGGTTGTAAGTGACTTTTGTCGCATTTTTGCGTAGCTCGCCAGTTCCGGTGTTCTCCACAAGTACTTGGCAAGTTCCCTTCCTGTTCCGCTGTTCTTCATGTTCCTACATATTCTTTGCGTTCTGTGTTCTATAAGCAGAAAGAACAGGTGAACAGAACGTTTAAAAGGAACGTTTGTTAGACATGGTCACCTATTGAGATTAAACCATTTTATTCAAGTAAGCAATTGACTAAGTGTTCTACCATCTCAATAAACCCCCATCTGCCTAAGTCCTTGCTTTAACACAGTTGCGTTTCGTATACTAGAGTTGGAATGTATGAAGCTTGTGAATAAATGTTCTATCAAGGAGGCAAGTGTGGAAGAGACCATCGCTATCATTAACCAAATTATTGATGAACACAAAGTCATACTTCGACACACTCATGACTTAGAGCAGGTAGCTAATGATGCAGAAGCAATGATGACTTTAGACAAAAGTAAGGAAGTCTTTATGCCGGGGAGGTTAGACCAGGGCTACGGGTTACAAAAGTTCCAAGAGTTGTGGGTAATGGTTGAGGAAGGACTGAAAGCACACTTTAATAAGGAAGAAACTCAGCTCTTAGCAGCATTTCAGAAAGATGGAGATGAGAAGCTAGTAACTACACTACAGACGTTGCTACTTGAGCACAAAGACATCAGGGACCGTTTTGACCAAGAAAAGAAATATATAGCTACACTAACTACGGGGCAAATCTCCCGTAATATCTGGCAAGCTACTGCTCACGACCTACGAGCTCATATAACCCATACCCGCAAATTGTTGGAAGCACATGCTGAAATCGAACAGGAACTGCTACACACCATGCGTAAGAAAATCACCGAGGCACAAGAGGGGATACACTAGTCCTAGGTTAACTTCTGTATGATGCCCCCCGCTTAACTCCCATGGTAACATTTAAAAACACCCATCTGCTTACCATTGCAGCTAGGAACAGGGGATTCCTAGTCCCTTGTTGCTTACCAATAGGATAAACCGAGATAGTGCCAACAGGGATATGAAGGGGTATTGACAAACCCTCAAGACAGGACTATATATTTCTTAAAATATTGTCACTTAATGATGAAAAACTATTGACATTTATACGTATGTGAAATAACCTTAACAGTAATTAGGTGTAGGGAAGATGAATAGGATTAAAGGGCACTGGAACCGCTGAATTGTAGCGGTGGCTGGTGCCCTTTTTGGTTTAGTGGAAGTCCCCAAATAGTTAAGTAAAGGTAGGATAAGTTATCTTGACATAATATTTTAGTTCTTCAAAACAGTAAATTAAAATAACGCTAGCGGTAAAACGCTAGAGTAGTTACTACTGAATGGTGGAGACGGGGGAGTCTCGGACTACACGTTCAAATACAAGAATTTAAAATTGATGTAGTGTGCTTTTCAGTAGGGCAGCATAACTTTACATAATCTTCCAATATAATAAAAGCGTGAGGAATAGACTGATATAATTCATTCAATTTCCTACTTAATACTCAATATTGGTAATAGCTCACTTAAATCGTGGATGATATAGTCTGCATCCATCTTATCTCCAGTATTTCTTCTATCTATTAAAACTGACTTTATACCCAATTTTTTACCGCTTTCAATGTCTACTTTATTATCTCCAACAAAATAACTGTTCTCTTCATTGTTGGATGTGTATTTTGTCAGATACCTTATAAATTTGTCATTAGGTTTAAATGCTTCAACCAAATCTGATGTGCATATATCCACGAAGTATTTATCAAGCTTATGTTTAACTATAAATTCTTTTGTAAGTTGGATATCTGCATCACTAGCGATAACCATACTTACACCATTTCTATACAGGGTATCTAATAAATTAGATATTTCAGGGAAAAGACTAGAATTGTGCAGAAATATATCATAATAGATATCACGAGCACGATTAGAAATGTCTGGAAACCCATAATCCTTAGCGAGTATATCTAGTGTGGTCGCAATTATATCTTCAATACTTTGAAAGTGATTACTC
>DUER01000036.1 GCA_011192075.1 Dehalococcoidia bacterium
ACAGCTCTCATATCCATATAGAAAATGGTGGATTTTGTCCCTGGATGATGCTCGAAAGCCAGCATGGCCTCTTTGGTAGCATGCATGCAGCAGACACTGGAACAATAAGCCTTATTCCTGAGATCCCGAGAGCCGACACATTGGATAAAAGCAATATTCCCAGGTATCCTGCCATCCGAAGAACGCCTAAGCTCTCCCATGGTAGGTCCTGAGGCAGCAGTCAACCTCTCAAACTCCATGGCAGTGATCACGTTCTTTATTCTTCCATAGCCGTATTCTGTTAGCGTTGAAATATCGTATAGGCCAAGTCCTGAAGCGATGATTATCGCTCCCACTTCTACTGTAATGTCTTCATCTCGCATCGTATAGACTATTGCATTAGGCTCACATCGCCGTTCACATTCGTGGCATTCTATGCATCCCTCTATCTGTAAGGCCAGACAGCGTGAAGATTCCTCCTTGGCTTCCTCTAGAGAATATCCCAAAGCCACTTCACCAAAGTTCTGTACCCTCTCCGCAACAGGTTGCCCCCTCATCTCCACCCTATCTCTGGAAGGAAAGCGTTTTTTGCGGTCCTCTATCTCCTCCTGGGAAAACTCTTCTGGTTCCTTCCACGCTACCTCAGACTCAAGAGGTTGTTCAGTCAAGTATTGGTGGATAGAGCGAGATACCTTTTTCCCTGCTGCAATAGCGTCAATCACGAAAGCGGGCCCGGTTACTACATCACCTCCGGCAAATATTCCTTCAACATTGGTTGCCCCGGTCTTGCCATTGATCTCTATCGTGCCCCTCCTGGAAAGTGTAATTCCCAACTCCTTAACAAAATCTGTTTCTGGGATCTGTCCCAATGCTGCAATTACTGTATCCACTGGCATAGTAAATTCAGAACCTTTGATAGGGACGGGACGACGACGACCACTGTCGTCTGGTTCCCCAAGCTTCATCCGCACACACTCCATTTTGGCAAGCTTTTTGTTATCGGGGGAGAAGCGGCTCGGCGTCGCCAGGAACTCAATCTTAATTCCTTCCTTTTCCCCTGCTGCTACTTCTTCCTCGGAAGCCGGCATCTCAGCGCGCGAACGACGATAAACGATGGTCACCTCTTTTGCTCCTAGCCGCCTGGCTGTGCGGGCACAATCGATAGCTGTATTACCTCCACCAATCACCGCTACTCTCTTACCAATATTCACCTTTTCCCCAAGATTTGCAGCCCGAAGAAATCCTATTCCCTCCGTTACTCCGGGAATATCTTCACCCTCCACACCGAGCTTCATGCCACCGTGTGCTCCAGCAGCGACGAAAATGGCATCGTAATCTCTTTTCAATTTTTTGATGGCAATATCCTTACCAACTCGGATGCCTGTTTTTATCTCCACGCCCAGCTTTTGGATATGGCCTATCTCCTGGCGCAAAATTTCCTTGGGAAGGCGATATTCGGGTATACCAACGCGAAGCATACCTCCCGGTTCAGGGAGGGCTTCAAAGATAGTTACATTGTGACCCTTTAGAGCAAGGTCATTAGCAGCGGCAAGACCTGCAGGCCCTGAGCCTACAATCGCTACCTTTTTGTCTGTTTTTCCAACTACCGGGACTTCAAGTTCCTCGATATTCCATTGGTCCCCGGGTACTCTCTTGAGGTCGCGGATACGAAGTGGTTCATCTATTTGCCCGCGATTACAGGCTTCCTGGCAGGGGGCATAGCATACCCGCCCAACACATGCTGGTAGGAGATTTGTCTCCCTTATTAGCTTGTAGGCCTCTTTAAACTCTGCTTCGGCAATGAGCTTGATGTATCCGGGCACATTAGTATGGACAGGACAAGCATCCATACAAGCTGCTTTACAGGGACGCTCTTCCCTTTTATCTATAACACATTTCTTGGGAACAGCCTGGGGAAAGAACAGGTATATGGCTTTTCTTTTTCCAATCCCATGATCGAATTCGTTTGGCATAATGACTGGGCATCCTTCCACACAGAGACCGCATCCGTTACATTTGTTCCAATCAACAAAAGACGCCTTTCTATTTATCTTGACCTGGAAGTCGCCTGCTTTCCCACTGACTTTTTCTACTTCAGAATAAGTTAGGAGCTCTATATTAGAGTGCCAACTAGCCTCGATCATCTTAGGGGCTAGTATACACATGGCGCAATCATTAGTGGGAAAGGTCTTATCCAATTGCGCCATCCTTCCCCCGATGCTGGGCGACTTTTCTACTAAATATACCTTAAAGCCCATATTGGCCAGGTCAAGTGAAGCCTGAATTCCGGCTATGCCTCCGCCGATTACCAAGACCGATTTATTTCCGTTTTCTCTATTCATTCCTACTTACGTGTTTATCTTATGGTGTTTATAGCATTGGCTACCACACTAACCAAATCCATAACTTCTATTTTTATATCAGAACCTTTCTCAGCACCTTTATCCGTCATAGCGCATTTGAAATGTATCTGACATTTAGGGCAAGCAGTAATCATCAACTCAGCGCCGGTAGCCTTGGCTTCAGAGAGTCGCTCTACTCTTATTTCCCTAGAGTATGAGCTGCAGTTAGTCCAGACACTGGTGCCGCAGCAGATGCTATCGCCACTGTTATGTTCCATCTCAACCAGATCTATCCCCGGGATAGCCTTTATTATTTCCCTCGGCGGTTCATAAATCCCCAGATGCCTTCCCAGCCGGCAAGGGTCTTGATAAGTTACCTTTTTGACCACGGGATTGCTTCCCCTCCTTTTTACCAGGGGCTGCAATGACAGCTTAGACAAGTTCTGAGCTAGAAGTTCGGAGATATGCACTGGCTCGCAGTCGAGCTTCACATATTTGGGATAATCAATCTTAAACGTCCTATAGCCCTCAGGGCAGGAGAAAACTATCTTCTTGGCACCAGATTCCTTTATCATCTGAGCATTGAGCTGAGCCAGCTTCTTGAATGTCTCTACGTCCCCAGTCCACAAGAGGTCATGTCCACAACATCTCTCATTAGGAAGTACAGCGGGATCTATCCCCAAAGCATTGAGTATCTTGATACTGTTTCTGGCAATATTCACCGGGCTGACCTCAATATCCTCAAAAACTGGCTGGAAATATGGAGCGCAGCCCACGAAATACAATACCTCGCTCTTCTCCGAGGTGCGGCAGCCATCGAGCCAATCCAACCGTCTCTGCTTGATATCAGAGCGAGACATGAGTCTCATTAAGGTATGAAGGGTTCCTGAGTGCG
>DUER01000037.1 GCA_011192075.1 Dehalococcoidia bacterium
GGGATTAAAATATACCTCTCCGGCAGGAAAAGAAAGGGCAAGTGAAAACCGACGAGACATGATGCACCTGTGCGTCCAAATCGAGTAGGCGTGCTAATCAGCCCCTTTACTGCTGACCCATTTTTGGTAGGTCACATCCCAGTGCCAGAAGCAGGTCACCAACAGCATGTTCACGCTCCATTCGATGCCGCATCGGCAACTCGGGGTGAACTGTATAACGATTACTCCTGCCTTCCCTGTGTTTGGCAACATAGCCATCTGCCTTCAGATCAGCAATTACCTTCTGAATCGCCCGCTCGGTAATACCTACCTCTTGGGCAATCTCCCGGGTTGTAATTCGCGGATGCTTGACTATGTAAGCCAGGACCCGTCCGTGATTGGTAACAAATGTCCATTCTCCTTTATGCAATTGGCTCTACCGCCTCCCAAAATTCTTGACACTGTGAAAGTCTTTCATTTATAATACGAATATATATTCGTATGTTTCAGTTCGTATTATACTATATCCCAACAGCATTGTCAATACAGAGGCTAAACCGCAGGTGTGACGCCGTAAAAATAAGCCGCACCTGCGTTGAGATTTTGCGGCAGGTGCCTCCTTACAGTATGCCCATTTGTGGAGGACGAGCGCCCAGTGATGATTATTTAAGAAGAGGAAAGTGAAAATGGAGAATAAAGAATGAAGTGCACTCACCGCATGTTGGAGTGGTGAAAGAAATTTTTGTCTACGAGGGTGAGATCGTCAATTTCGGAGACATCTTGATGGTGATAGAAGCAAATGGGAAAAACACTTAGAGGCAAAGGAGCGAACCGATGAAAGAGAAAAGGAATAATGCAGGGAATGTAGTCTTTACGCAATACCATCCTAGTTGTCGGCTATGCCACTATAGTGGTTTTTCGAACAATTTTGATTTAATCCAAACTGGTAAATGCCCTTACGTAGTATTCAAGAAAGACGTTGGCAGGAATAAATAAAAGAACAGGCAAGGCAATAGCAGCCTCGGTTAGCCGATGAGGACTGAGATATAGAGGAGGAACAAAAATGACAGATGGGGTGTCCTTTAAGAAGATTCTGATTGCCAATAGGGGTGAGATTGCTGTAAGCATCATCCGAGCCTGTCGGGAGAAGGGGATTGGCACTGTCGCCGTATATAGCGAGGCAGACCGCGATGCCCTGCACGTTCATCGTGCTGACGAAGCACATTCCATTGGTGGTTCACCTGCCAGGGAAAGTTACCTCAACATTGAGAGAATTCTGGCGGTTGCTCGACAGACAAACGCAGAGGCGATACATCCCGGATACGGATTCCTTTCTGAGAATCCCGCTTTCGCTGAGGCCTGTCACGATCAGGGACTTGTCTTTATCGGCCCTACGGTGGCAGCGCTTCGTGCCGTGGGTAACAAAGTGTTAGCACGTCACGCTGCGCAGGCAAGCGGGGTGCCTGTTGTCCCAGGTTCCATAGCTAGCTTAAACGGACACACTGAAGCGGTAGCCATTGCCAAAACTGTAGGTTATCCCGTTTTGCTGAAAGCGGCTGCCGGTGGTGGGGGCAAGGGGATGCGAATCGCCTATAACGAAGATGAAGTCAGGCAGGCCATAGATATGGCTGCGAGAGAGGCGAGCGCCGCCTTTGGTGACCCCAGTCTCTATATCGAGAAACTAGTGGATCCAGCGCGCCATGTCGAAGTCCAATTGCTTGCTGACAACTTTGGAAACATAGTTCACTTAGGGGAACGGGACTGCAGCATTCAGCGCCGGTTCCAGAAGGTCATCGAGGAATCGCCATCACCAGCGGTGGACAATGATCTGAGAGACCGTTTAACCAAGGCAGCAATTAAGGTCGCGCAGTCCGTTGGTTACCGCAATGCGGGCACAGTGGAGTTTCTTGTGGACGGTAAAAACTTCTACTTCATAGAGGTGAACGCTCGGCTACAGGTAGAGCACCCGGTGACGGAACTGGTTACCGGCATTGATATTGTCAAGGAGCAAATACTTATTGCGGCAAGTGAGCCTTTGCGTTTACGACAGGATGACATCGTCTTCAAGGGCGCTGCCCTTCAATGCCGTATCTATGCAGAGAATCCAGACCATAACTTCATGCCTTCGCCAGGTAAAATCCACGCTATGAGAGAGCCCATCGGCCCCGGTATTCGGATAGACAGCGGTGTCATGGCTGGCAGCACCGTTCCCATGTGGTACGATGGGCTGCTTGCCAAGCTGATTGTCTGGGGCAATACCCGCGCTGAGGCAATAAGTAGGATGAAGCGAGCACTTGACGAATATCAAATTGTGGGGATCCACACCACAATCCCCTTTAAGAGATACGTCATAGATACCGAACTGTTTCATTCCGGGCAATTTGATACGAACTTTATTGACCGTATATTTGAGGATTGGAAGGATTATCGTCGTAAAACCTGAGGGCAGTGAGTTAATAATGATACAGCAATCGGATCCGTTCGTTGCAATTGCCATTTTGTTTGCGGCAGCTTTGTTGGGTGGGTCGCTCGCTCACCGGTTGAGACAACCAGTTATTTTGGGCTACCTCATTATCGGAGTGGCTATTGGACCCCATGCCCTTGGGCTGGTCGGTGACTTAGACATTGTTGAGGCAGCTGCAACAATCGGTGTTAGCCTACTGATGTTTACCCTTGGTATGGAAATCTCGATCGGCCAACTGCGCCAAGTTGGAAAGATCGGTATATGGGGTGGTATTTCGCAAATCGTTGTCACCATCAGTTTGGGAATATTAGTAGGTCTCACACTCTTTCATTGGTCTCTGTCCCAGGCTATCCTCTTTGGTCTTATCATCTCTCTCAGTAGCACTGCCGTATGTCTGAAGATCCTTATGGATCGTGGAGAGCTTTCCTCGGTGCAGGGGCGCATAATGGTTGCCATACTCATCATCCAGGACATCAGTGTTGTTTTCGTGGTGTTGGTCATGCCACTTATTGGAGGGGTTACCGATAATCTACCTCTTACGGTGATCACATCTGTGGGCAAAGTGATTATTTTCGTTGGAGTGGCAATTGTGTTAGGGCGCTGGGTGATTCCCTGGTTGTTAGGTGGTGTTGGTGGCTTCCGCTCACGCGAACTATTCTTACTTACTATACTTGTGTTATGTCTGGGTGCCGCAGTAAGCACACAGATTTTCGGTTTATCCATTATCTTCGGGGCTTTCCTGTTAGGTTTGGTGCTGCGCGAGACAAAATTCATACACCAGGCTATTGCGGAGATTACGCCCCTAAGAGATATTTTCGCCAGCTTGTTCTTTGTATCTTTAGGCATGCTGCTTGACCCTGCTTTCCTGATTGATAACTGGCCCATCATACTGCTGACGGTTGTCATTATCATTGCCATCAAAACAGTAGTAATTTCCGGAATTGTGATTCTTTTTGGCTACAGTACTAGGATCGCCATACTAACAGCAGCTGGACTGTTCCAAATTGGTGAATTTAGCTTCATCATAGCCCAGGGAGGTCTTGAAACCGGTATCATTTCTGAACGCTTCTATTCTGTAATTCTTGCCAGTGCTGTTATTACAATGATATTAACACCGTTAACTATCAGCATGGTAACACAACTACATCACCGGCTTATTTTAGCAATGGGTAGAAGGAGGCCGGGTGTAAGCGTACCCGAACAGAAATCTGTGGTATTACCATCCACTGCTACCCCGAAACGCGTGGTTATTGTCGGTTATGGAGAGGTAGGCCAGAGTATTGCCAATGGTCTTCATGAAGCAAATATCCCCCATATCGTTATTGATGACGACCCTGAGCGTGTTTCAGAAGCCAAGGTGAGTGGGCATCCGCGGATATACGGAGATGCAACGAACATTAATGTGCTATCGAAGGCTGATCTTGGCCAGGCTAGTGCTCTGGTAGTGGCTTATCCTGATCCCATGGCCGTAATAACTACCGTGAAATTGGCTCAACTCCTAAACCCAGATATATTAATATTAGCGCGCGCAAGCCGTAGAAATGACGTTGACAGGTTAAAACGGCTGGGAGTAATGGAACCTGTAATTCCGGAGCGTGAGGCCGGTTATAAATTCGTTAAGATATTACTTAACGTGATAGGCTTGGAACGAGAGGAAAGAAGACGTTTGCTAACCATAGTCCGAAACGCTATGACCAAATAAAGAGCATTATCGGCCAGTAAGCTAGTAAATATCGGGTAATTCTACCATACTCAATACATAAATATGCTTATAGAATGCAGTAAGCCTATTTTGGGATTTGGAGTTGACCTGCTCTCTATAGTCTAACATGAAACTGGACTCCTTTTTGGGGGGCAGGTCAGTTATCTCGATTGAGGTAACAAATTGAACGATTATTCATAGAGGTAACAATACGCTACCTTGTTACCATCACAGGTGCAAATAGACCATGGTCCACGCTTTTGTTATAATTTATTATTGGTACATTTAAGAAAGACGTACCTGTTCCACAGAGTAAAAATTCACGGAGGATTCATTGTGGAGGAGTACCTCACGGAAGAAGAGCTAAACAAAAACGACGGGCAGGACGGTCGCCCAGCCTATATAGCTTATAAGGGCAAGGTATACAATGTCTCTGGAAGTAAACTATGGGCCGAAGGTATGCACCAGCGTCGTCATAAAGCAGGTCAAGACCTTACCGCAGAATTTGCCGCAGCGCCCCACGACGAAAGTGTTTTGCAGGGGATTCACTTAGTCGGCCAACTTACAGAGGGTGAAAAGAAGAAATTGCATCCTCTATTGAACTATTACTTGGACCTCCATCCGCATCCAATCGCCGTCCATTTCCCAATCGCTCTAACATTGGTTGCTGCCGCCTTCCTTGTCGCACACCTAGTGACTGGCATTGAAGGACTAGTGGACAGTGCTTATTATACGCTTCTTGCGGGCGTAATCACGTCGACCATTGCTATGGTAACAGGTGTTTCCAGTTGGTGGTTCAATTATGGGCACAGGCCCACGAGGATATTCGTAGTGAAAGCAAGTCTAACTGCTGCTCTATTTGTCCTTGGAATCACCGCGACCACGTTGTTGGCAATGAATCGGACTGCACTGGTTGACCGCGAGGGCGTTGGTTGGCTCTATTTTGCACTGGTGTTAGCTATGTCTGTGTTAGTTATATTCCTAGGCAAGCTAGGTGGTGAGCTCGTTTTCCCATCTAAGAAGAAAAGGCGAGATTATTAACCTTTGTTTGTCTTGAACCTTAAGCCATTTTGTTTACTAAAAGCCGTTTCCATTTCGTTCCAAAAAATATTACTGAAATAGTAAAATAAAGTTAAACATAGTAAGGTAAAGTTAGGATTAGTTAGTTGACAGCCTTCATTCGTTCTATTTGCCTTTGCTTACAACATCAATAGTATCAGTACCTGAATATAATACACCATCTTCAGTATAGACTGTAAGCTTAAAAGTAGCCGAACCTTCTGAAACTATCCCCTTGACATTTAGAATATCACACTTGACAACCAGGTCACCCCTACTATCTGCGGAAGTAGATAATACGGACACAGAATCCATGTTGTTGCTTAGATATAATTTTACATCCAGGTCTGCGTTATATTTAATGTCGGCATGTATAGTGAGAACTCCTCCGCTGGATTTAAGATTAAGGACATTGGGCGATACAACGACCTCTATGGTGTTATCTTGGGTACAGCCTGATAGAGTAAGACCTATTAAAAGGGTTGTTAACAGTAAAAAAGCTCCAACAAGAAACTTTGACATTTTACTCATTCAGCCACTCATCTAAGGTTGATTATTTATATATTTATTCATTTTTCCCACCATCTTTCTAACGACATCACAGGCGCTTCCGCCTTTCACAATTTAACTCATTGATGGTTCCCTCTGTCAAGCATGGCATACTTCCACCGTCCATTCTAAATTGACTAGCTCGCACAATAAACATAACTCTACTATTATGGATTTGCTATATAGACCTCAAAACCAAAAAGGGCACCAGCCACCGCTTCAACTAGTGGTTCCAGCGCCCTTGTAATCTACTTCATCTTCCCTCACCCAATTCTTATTGTTTTTAAGGCCAGTTCATATGTTGGGACTCTAATGTAGTCCTGTCTTGAGAGTTTGTCAATATAGAATGTGGTTGAGGGTTGGAGGATAGACATTTACAGCTAGGTACTATGGATATATAATTAGCGACAAAGCAATGAAGGTCAGGATGCCTCATGGCGAATTGAAATTGGAAATCATAAGTAAAACCTGTCCATAATAGAGAAAAATAGGAGGTAAGAAATGGCAAAAAGCAAGGAAGAAATAAAGAAGGAAATCCTGAGTTTTTTAGATGAGAATAGTACTCATAAAGGCGATGGAACTCAGCCGGGTTGTGGATTACAGCATGGTCTCGCCTGTGCTCTGGGGACATGTAGGGATAACCTTCCCCGGGTTACACCGGTCGACTTTTTCAATGATGGATTAAACATATGGATACTGGGTGACCCCGGTGGGAAAATAGTAAACATCCGTGCCAATCCCAATGTGGCGGTGGGTATTTACACTCGCATGGACCATTCGGTGGAGAACCGGAGTATTCAATTATGGGGGAAGGCGAGCCTGATAACTCTAGAGAGTGATAAAAAATTATTTATGGAGATGGTTACCGAGTCTGGTGTCGTAGATGCGATAAGGCGAGCGCTACAGGTAGGTATGCTTGATATCGCCTCTGAGACGGATTTTGAAGCCAAAGTGGAGAAAGCGCTGAGCAGGGAAACATTGATTAAAATAGAACCCGAAAAAATATTCCTTTTCATCTCCAGACCAGATGGGACGAGGGAAAAGTTAATCTGGGGAGAGAGTAAGTAGTATTCTACTTCATAATTGAAGTGTCTCTGTCAATATAACTGAATAAGAAACCTTTTTAAGTGCGGAATGTAGTTACAACTTTGGGGAGGGAGCCTTATAAAGACTTGAGCGACGTAAGAAGTGGTACAACTACTGGGGGCAGGTCAACACCATTCCACCAAACCACCTCATTTCGAAAACTCGCGAGTTTATGGGAGAAAGAATGAAAAAGGTACTGAACCCCCGGAAAGACGCCTGGATCCGGAAATGAAGTCTGGTGAAATCTTTAAAGCTATGAAAACACAAAATTACTGTGCTGAACCACTGGTTTTTGACAATCAATAATGTAATAATGGAATGATACTCAATAAAGGAGGGTGGCAATGGCAGGCAATAGTATCAAACAAAAGCTGCAAGGGGTACCTGCCTCACTACCTCCTGAAGCGTTAGACCAGCTTTGTGACATGATTATCGCGAAGCTACAAGCGAGGAACCTGTGGGGACCTGCCTTCCAAGCAGGTTGTCGCGGGTTCGAGTCCCGTCTCCCGCTCCACAAAGCTGGGCGACTACCTGCCTAGGTAATGGAAGTGAAGCTAGGCCAAAGTAAGCATTGACAACCTGCTTAGGCAAAA
>DUER01000038.1 GCA_011192075.1 Dehalococcoidia bacterium
ACACATAAATTTGTGGGGTTAAATTTGAGACAGTGCTAACGAGGGGAAAAAGGGAATCTTTTTATCCACTGGGTAACAAAATAAGCCAAACTGTATACTCAGAAAATGGTTCCTTTTTTCATTTGATTCTGAACTTCATTTTTATTTCTCTTCCAAAAATGTTACATCTTGTTTACTTATGCCATTGAAGTTATAATTGCCATAACCAAAAAGGCTACTTGAAATCACCGGATCAAAGTGAATTTGGAGGAATACTTATGAAAGCGATTGTCTATACACAGTTCGGATCACCGGATGTTCTTCAGCTCAAAGAGGTAGCCAAACCTTCTCCCAAGGACAATGAAGCACTAGTTGCTTAAAGGGATTGACTGAGATGGTAGAAGGGTATAGGATATGGCTGGATCGAATTTTCATCAGTTATGGGACGCAGCCTTACCATGGTAATGAGTTTAAAGGAAGTATCGTATTGAGAGGTTTGTATGGTGGAATCAAAAAGCTACGATATTGAATCTTTGTTAAGTTCTTACTTGGAGAGCTATTCGAAGGAGAAATTAATCGCTTTGTTGGCATTTTATGGTCGGTTGTACATGTTGCTGGACGGACATTGGTACCTGTCGGTGAAACAGAGATTGGGTGACGAACAGGCGGTTGACATTGACCTTCAGGTATGGGACAAACAAGAGCGGAAAGAAGTTGAAGGGCTAGCGAAGTTGCTGGATTTCCGGAGTAGAGATGTGGTCTCCCTTATGGAACTATTAGCAATAATGCCATCGTCAGCTGGCTCCAAAGGGTATATCGAGCTAAAAAATAAGAACGATTGCACGTTCAGCATTACTCATTGTCCTATATTTAGGACACTGAAAAAGGAAGGCAAAGGCAGGGAAAAGACCCAGTGCGAAGTGATATGTCGGCGACTTATGACTAATATGGCAGTAATTTTTAACCCCAGCATAAAGGTTGAACCAACCAGAATGCCTACCCGCCAGAATCCAGATGAGGTGTATTGTCAGTGGCGATTCAAACTTGAGGAGTCATAATGACCTGCCCCCCCCCAAACCGGTCCAGGTAAAATGTTAGACTTGGACTTAGAAAGAAAGGGGGCATATCTATGGGGAGAAGGACATTCACGGCCGAGCAGATCATTGGGAAGCTTCGCCAAGCGGAGGTACTGCTTAACTAGGGGAATACCCTGGTAATAGTCTAGAAGAAAATCGGGGTTAGTGACTGCACCTACTACCGTTGGCGCAAAGAGTATGGTGGTATAAGGCTAGAGTAGGTCAAGCGCCTCAAGGAGTTAGAGCAGGAAAACTCTCGCTTGAAGCGGTTGGTAATAGAACTCCTTTCTATGTTTGGAGAATTCGGTCAATTCCTCTTACTATTTCATCGGGTGTACGTTCCACTCTATGTTCTGAAAGTATTTTTTTCGCCTCTGCATTACAACGTTGATAAAGGTTGAGGGCTCCTGACTCCTTCCAGGAATCATAGCGGGAGCGGTCGAGAACTTTCGGTAGGAAGTGCGCTTGCCTAAAATTCTTAAAAGTATGGTCATCAGTAAGGAATATGGCGTCTGGGCCTCCGCTGACCACTCTTTCGATTGCTTTAAAAGCTAAAGTTTTCTTGTTGACTGGGATACCTTCTACAAAGAAGCGGCTCATAGCAACCAGTTCATTAGCCATGGTTACCATCTCAAGGGATGATGTGCTTCCATATTCCAGAAAACCCACGTCATGAATTAAGTTGCATCGAGACAGCATGGCATTGATGATTGAAAACATGGCTTCAGCTCCTGCTTGAGCATCCATAACCTTGGCATCCGAAGCACCAGCACAAGCCCAGCTAGGTAAGCCGTAAATTTCATCACGCATATCGGCAAGCGCCGCTCCTGTGAGACTCCATTCAGGGCAGCCGTATGAGACTACGGCAGACTTCATATCCAAAACACTAACGTTAGGACCAAAAATGAAAGGGGCACCCTTGTTAGTTAACTGATGCACACTTAGCCCTACCAGATTTTCAGCAATTCCTAGAGCCATTGCTCCAGCAAGAGTAACCGGGGCTCCGCCGCCGGCATTTGAACCAGACGGAAGGCAGATTGGTATCTCTTTTTCAGCACAGAACATTAGTTTTTCCATAACGTTTTGAGGGAAACGTAGTGGACTCATAGCTTCCGAGTAGTTGATCATGAATGGCTTCTGTTGGAGCCTTCTTTCACCGTTTACTGTCAGGCAGGCAATAGCATATATTTTAGCGATATCTTTACCACTATCGGCGATAAATACAATCGGTTTGTTAGTGTTTTTGATCATCTCGGCAAAAACATGTACATAAATATCTTCGATAGGAACATCTCCCGGGTTTGCCATGGACATGGTAAAATCTATATTCTCAAGTCCGTCTACAAGTCGAGCAAAATTACCGACATCTTTTAAGACCACCCGACGGCGCCGCCCGTTTTTCAGGTCAAGAGTGAAATTGGCATCCGATCCCGTACCGTAGAAACAACTACCATCGGCGAGAGCCATTGATTCATTACCTGTCTGGTCATAGAGGATAATCTGCTTGGGAGATGATTCCAAAGACTCCTCAATGATATAAGCAGGGAGCTTTACCCAATTACCATTGCTAACTTTAGCGCCAGCACCAATTAGTAGTCCAAGAGCACCGGGATGCTCCATCCTAAATCCTATCTTTTCTAATATCTCTAAGGCAGTAGTATGTATTGCCAGCGCTTGTTCACGGTTCAAGACCTTCAGCCGAGGTTTAAATATGGGAATATCCGTAAGTTTCATAACTTATTCCTCAATTACAGACATTAAACGTATAAGAAATATCATCGATTTTACTCTAAGTGCTTCTCGGAGTTCACCAATAGGACTCCTTTGGTTTACCTAACTAGCAGGCCTATTATCGCACTCGTATGGAACATATGCAATATTGCATAAATTATCATACTATTTACCATCCATTAAAAAAAGTGTGCCACGTTTCACGCCTGAAGACTAGGCGTGGAACTATGATGATCAAAAGGAGCATATTTACCCGGATTATAATTAGAACTAATAATATTCGTGGGGGGAAAGAAATAAGATATTATTTGGCTACTACTGTAAAGCTGAATGTCCAATGTCCCTTCTCTCCACCTTCCCAAGGCTGGCTATACTCCAAGGATATATTGGTCATACCTTTCTTTAGCTCTTTAAAAATCCAAGTATCCTTACCAGCGGCTCCAACAACGTTTTCAACTTCCGGCGGTGTATATACATGGTCTACCTGTTCTAACACAGTTGGGTCGCTAATAACTGCGAACTCTGACCAGCGATAACCTGTAGTTGGATTGGAGCATAATGTAAC
>DUER01000039.1 GCA_011192075.1 Dehalococcoidia bacterium
GCTAGAGCCAGGTCATCGGGAGTGGTTACCTTTATATTATCATAAGAACCCATATATAGCTTGACCTTATAGCCTGACTGTTCTACCAGTGAGGCATCATCGGTTACCTCAGCTTTTATCCGGCGATAGGCCTTGGTTATTATATCAAAACGAAATACCTGGGGGGTTTGTACTGCCCATAGGTTATCTCGTAGTGGCGTGTGTTGGACGAGTCTGTCATCTCCAGCTACCTTAATGGTATCAGTAACCGGAACGGCCGCTACCGCAGCCCCGGTCTCCCCAGCTTCGGCCAGCCCGCGGCGGATTAAGTCCTCAGTCACCAAAGGTCGGGCGCCGTCATGAATTATCACCCAATGGCACTTCTCGAGTCGGCTCAGACCAGCAGCAACCGAATCCTGACGCCGCTCGCCACCGGGACAAATATCCATTACCTTAAACCACCCATGCTCAATTACTAATGGTCGCCACTGCTTCAGAGTCTGTTTACTTACCACTACTACTATTTGGTCAATAAGGTCGCAACTTTGAAAGACATCGACTACCCGGACTAAGACAGGCTCGCCACCCAACAAGGCGGACATCTTATCCACCTCACCCATCCGCTGGCTACCGCCAGCAGCCACGATAATAGACCCTACCGGAGAAAGGGATGAAGCAAGCCTATTATTAACCTGCTTATTCTCCTCATCTATAATCATATACACTCACCTGTCACATAACTGCAAGGCGATTCCTTATAAATCTTGGTTTACTCTGCTCCTCGGCTTACCTCTGACCAGGCCTATACTTATCGCTTCCCTCAGTGTATTGACCGGGACAATCTCAATATTTTCTGGGCTAATCCTGGCACTAGTTTTTGGTACCAGGCAGCGCTTGAAGCCCAGCCTGGCGGCCTCAGCTACCCGCCGGTCTAGCTGAGAAACGGCTCTTAGTTCCCCGCTTAACCCCACCTCTCCTACTGCCACCAGCTGTGGGTCAACCCCCACATCTCGGAAGCTGGAAGCGATAGACAGGGCAATGCCTAAATCAGCCGCTGGCTCACCAATTCTAAGTCCACCGGTAACGTTAGCGATGATATCCTGATTACCCAGCCTTAAGCCCACTCGCTTGGTCAGTACGGCAGTAATCATCAGCAACCGACTAAAGTCAACACCGTTGGCGGTGCGCCGTGGCAAACCAAAGCTGGTGGGATTAGTCAATGCTTGAATTTCTACCAGTAGGGGTCGGCTGCCTTCAAGGGTAGACACTACTGCTGAGCCTATAGCTTCACCCCACCGTTGTGACAGAAAAGCCTTAGACGGATTGTCCACCTCTACCAGACCCTGCGCCTTCATCTCAAACACGCCAACCTCGTTGGTCGAGCCAAAGCGGTTCTTCACCCCACGCAGTAGCCGATAGGCACTAAATGGTTCACCCTCAAGGTAGAGCACCACATCAACAATGTGCTCTAGAACCTTGGGACCGGCAATAGTTCCATCCTTAGTTACATGCCCGGTAATGAAAATAGGCACCGCACTCAGTTTTGCCCAATGCATAAGCCTCAGCGTGCACTCCCGTACCTGGGCTACGCTGCCCGGTGCTGTATCCAGTCCGGGGAAGTAGACAGTCTGAATAGAATCAATGACCACCAGACTGGGTTGTAATCGCCCAATCTGGTCCAAGATAAGCTCAAGGTCAGTCTCAGCCAGAAGGTAGAGCTTCTCGCCCTTCACCCCAAGACGCTCAGCCCTGAGCTTAATCTGACGCAGTGTTTCCTCACCGGAAACATAAACCACCTTACCTCGGGTTTGTGCTATCAGGGCTGTAGCCTGAAGCAGGAGGGTTGATTTGCCAATACCGGGGTCACCAGCAATGAGTACCAAGGAGCCAGATACCAGTCCTCCACCTAGCACCCGGTTAAACTCAGCCAGGGGAAGAGGAGAGCGGTCGGCGGCTTCAATAACTACTTGAGATAGCTCCTGGGGCGAACTCGCTAAAGAAGCAGCCCGGAGAGAAGCAGAGGGGGCAGTTACCCTTGTTTCGATAAAAGTATTCCACTCCTGGCAACTAGGGCAGCGTCCCAGCCATTTAAGGCTCTCTTTACCGCACTGCTGGCAGACAAAAACAGTGCTGGTACGGGATTTATCCATAGGATGACTTTACTAGATTTTACATAGTAATGCAAGGGATGGTCCGAGCTAAAAGTGGGTTTCCATGAAACCAAACAGCTAGCCTGATATTGAGGGTAAGAGCATACCCAGGAATATGCCGGCATGCACCGAGGTGGCAATAGCTCCTGCCATATTAGGACCCATAGCGTGCATCAACAAGAAGTTCCTCGGGTTTGCCTCCTGCCCCAATTTTTGCACTACCCTGGCTGACATAGGGATAGCTGACACCCCGGCGGCACCTATCATTGGGTTTATTTTCTCCTTTAGGAAGAGGTTGACAATTTTAGCACCCCAAATTCCACCGGCAGTGGAGAAGGCAAAAGCCACTATTGCCAGACCAACGATGGCGAGGGTTTGAGGTTTAAGGAATACCTCAGCCGGCATCAACACCCCTACCGTTAGCCCCAGGAGAAAGGTGAGCACGTCAAGAAACACACCACCGGCTGCGTGAGCCAGCCTCTCAGTAACTCCGCTAACCCGCAATAGGTTGCCAAACATAAACATGCCAATGAGGGGAACCGATTTGGGGACAAGCAAAGCAGCAACTATGAATATTATTATGGGGAAGAACGTTAGCTCTAACCTGGACACCTTGCGCACCTGCGGCTTCATATATATTGCCCGTTCCTTCTTAGTGGTGAGCAGCTTTATAATCGGGGGTTGGAGAATAGGTACCAGAGCCATGTAGGAGTAAGCTATCAATACAATGGGACCAAGTAGCTGAGGAGCCAGGGCAGCCGTAGTATAAACGGTTGGCGGTCCATCGGAACCTCCAATGATGCCGACACAAACTGCCTCGTTTATGGTGAACATCCCGGAAAAGAAAGCGATGAGGAAGGCAATGGAAATACCTAGCTGGGCTGTGCCACCGAACACCATGGATAAGGGACGGGCAATGGTAGGCGTGAAATCGGTCAGTGTTCCTATCCCCAGAAAGATGAGTAGAGGAATTACCTCAGATTCGAGCCCATAGGTATAAAGTATATTCATTACACCTAGGTCACCCGAACCTATAGCCTTTACCGCTCCGGTGAAAGTTGAAACCTCGGCGGGGATACCCTCAGCGGTAAATACCATTAAGCCACCGAGGGGAAGGTTGACGGCAATGATGCCAAAGCCTATGGGGACTAATAGAATGGGCTCCATCTTCTTGGCAATGCCTAAGTAGATGAGTAATCCGCCAATCAAAAGCATTAAGATATTGCCCCAGGTTAACGCCCCAAAGGCACTCTCATATAGGCCAAACACCTAATTTACCCCTTAGTGGAATTTTTGTCCTCTGTGGTCGGTTTCACAGTTTTCTGTATCACTAGCCCAACTACCCAGGCTACCAACCAGGCGATAGCACAGACGAGGACGGTTATTCCCCAGGTACTGCCAGCAATATTGGCTATCAAATTCCAGTCTGTCATCTTGAGTCTCTCTCAACGTTTAATATTCAATGATAGCTACCAAATCACCAGTCTCGGCCAACTCTCCTACAGAAATATTTATCTCGGTAATCGTTCCCGCTACCGGGGCTAATATAGGGTTTTCCATCTTCATTGATTCTATCAGACAGAGAGTATCTCCTTCTTTAACCTCATCCCCCACTTTAACATTCACACTGGTTATCTTTCCAGTTATAGGAAACTCTACTTTCTCCTGTGCCAATTCTTGGTTCCCTTTCTTGTTATTTAATTTCACTCTTAGGGTTATCTTGGGCAAATAAGAAGGACGGTTGTCTCACTTCACTCAATTCAACCGTCCTTTCTATCCTACTCTACTCTATTTATCATAATAAGTTATAGGTTATCCTCTCCCAGCAACGCCCCTACCGGTGCCGGGTGTACCACAATCTCTCCCTCTTCCGTGTCGACGACGACGGTATCCCCTGATTGGAATTTTCCACGAAGCAAATCTTCCGAAAGCTTGTCTTCAATCATATTCTGAATCGCCCGGCGTAGTGGTCGCGCCCCGAAGACCTCATCATAACCCTTCTCGCCTAAAAGATCTTTAGCCGTATCGGTTACCTCTAGCTTTATCCCCTTCTCGGCCAGTTGCTCGCTTACCGTAGCCAGCATCAAGTCAACTATTTTTCGGATGTGCTCTTTGGTCAAGGGGTGGAATACAACCGTACCATCAATACGATTAAGAAACTCAGGACGGAAGGTCCTCTTTAATTCACCAAGTAATTTCTCCTTCATCTTGTCATAAGCTTCCTGCCAGTTCTTAGCCTCGTTACTGCGAGAAGTAAAACCGATAGTAGAACCCTTTCTGATAAGCTCAGCACCAACATTGCTGGTCATAATAATAATGCTGTTGCGAAAGTCAACCCGGCGCCCTTTGGCATCAGTCAAGTGACCGTCATCAAATATCTGAAGCAGTATATTAAACACATCAGGGTGAGCCTTTTCAATCTCATCAAGGAGTATGCAACAGTATGACTTACGCCTGACCGCTTCAGTCAATTGCCCCCCTTCCTCATAGCCAACGTATCCCGGCGGGGCACCAACCAATCGGGATACAGCAAATTTCTCCATAAACTCAGACATGTCAAGCCTGATTAGGGCATCGGTATTACCAAACATAAACTCGGCCAGAGCTCTGACCAGCTCTGTCTTACCCACCCCAGTGGGACCGAGAAAGACAAAGTTACCTATAGGATGCCTCGGGTCTTTGAGTCCAGCCCGGGCTCGCCTCACCGCTTTAGCAATAGTCTCAATAGCCTCATCCTGACCAATAATGCGCTTATGTATCGCCTCCTCCATGTTAAGCAGGCGGCTGGTTTCATCACTGGCTAATTGCACCACCGGAATCCCGGTCCACATACCAACTACTTCAGCGATGTCCTCAGCGGTCACCACTGGTTTCTCCTGCTCCTGTTTAGCCTCCCACTCTGCCTCCTGCTTCTTTATCTTTTCATCAATTTGGATCTCCTGCTCGCGCTTTTCAGAGGCAAGTTCATACTGCTGTCCAGCAAGGGCAGCATCTTTATCCCTACGCACCCCCTCTAAGACTCGCCTGGCTTCCTTCAAGTCAATGGGTATAGTCCGGTGTCTAATCCTCACCCTTGATGATGCCTCATCAACTAAGTCAATAGCCTTGTCGGGCAAAAAACGGTCAGGTATATATCTGGCGGCCAAGGTTACTGCTGAATCCAGAGCCTCATCACTAATCGTTAGCTTGTGATGTTGCTCATAGCGCTCCTTGATACCGTGTAGAATCTCTAAGGTATCTTCTACGGAAGGCTCTTCGACCAAAACCGGCTGGAAGCGACGCTCCAGAGCCGCATCCCGCTCCACATACTTACGGTAATCATCAAGGGTGGTAGCGCCGATGCATTGCAGTTCCCCCCGTGCCAGCGAAGGTTTGAGCAGATTAGCGGCATCAACTGCCCCCTCAGCTGCCCCGGCACCAACAATAGTGTGGAACTCATCAATAAAGAGGACACAGTTTCCTGCGGTCTTTATCTCATCAATAATTTTCTTTATTCGTTCTTCAAACTCGCCCCGATATTTTGTTCCGGCTACTACTGCCCCCATATCCAGCGTCATTAGCCGTTTCCCTTCCAATGTTTCAGGAACATCGCCGGCAACAATACGGTGCGCCAGTCCCTCAACAATTGCCGTCTTTCCCACTCCTGGCTCACCAATAAGAGCCGGGTTATTCTTGGTTCTACGGCTGAGGATTTGGGTTACCCGCTCAATCTCCTTAGCCCGCCCGATAATTGGGTCAAGCTTCCCGGCTCGGGCAGCTGCTGTAAGGTCGATACCTAACTGGTCTAGTGCCGGAGTGCGACTTGCACTGCGGGCAATCCTCGACTTGGGCGAAGATTCGCTGAGAATGCGGATAGTTTCAGCACGTACCCGCTCAAGGGTAATCCCAAGACTATCTAATATATCGGCGGCTACCCCTTCCCCCTCACGCAGCAGTCCTAATAGAAGATGCTCAGTGCCGATATAATTATGGCCGAGGTGACGTGCCTCATCTATAGCCAGTTCGATGACCCTCTTAGCTCTCGGGGTAAGTCCAGTCTCGCCGGTACCAGGTTTCTCACCACGCCCAATGACAAATCCCACTGCGGAGCGAATCTTACTCAAGCCCACACCCAGGTTAGATAGGACCTTAGCGGCTACCCCTTCCTCCTCTCGCGCCAGACCGAGCAGAATATGCTCTGTGTCAATATAGCTATGGTTGAGGTTCTGTGCCTCCTCCTGAGCTAAGGTAAGAACCCTACGAGCTCGCTCCGAGAATTTCTCAAATCGGCTAGCCATCTTTCCCCCTTAACTATTATATAGCGATAGAACCAGTAAAGTCAAAGGTAGAAGCCTTCTGGCGGTGGCATATTTTCCACAAGGAGTTACCCCCTCAGTATCGTCTGCGCTGAGGCGTTTCACTTCCGTGTTCGGGATGGGAACGGGTGGTTCCACCTCGCTCTAACTACCAGAAGGCATTTATATTTTACCACATTTGTAAATACAAAAAAAGCCCAACCTCGCTAACTCAGTTTTTACTCTACTTCACCTTCTTTTTAACTCCAGCCTTTTCTCCAAGGATGTGTTGGAGGCATCTTCTACTGAGAGCAGCAGAGGCTTTTGGGCTGTCAGGTAATACTAGGCACGCTTCAATGTAGTCCTCTGTGAAGTCTGGAGGCACTTCTGGGGGAACAGGAGGCCGGTTTGAACCCTTGGGATTCACAAGAAAGCGCCTTTTTACGGGTTGGATATGGCTGAAGTGTCTACCTCCAGCTGCGGGCTGTGACCAAATAGCATCTCCTTGAACCAGATATATTATAAACTTTCCGCAATCAGGGTTCGGGCAAGGATATTTTTCAATAGCCCAGTTTCCTTTTTTATCTTTACCAAGATGCAACCATTCCACTTCCGCATGAAACTCAACCAAGCAATGTGGACACTTCATAGCCAACTCCTTAATACTATGATTCTTTTCAAGGTAGTTATCACTATAGCACTACCACGGATAGTAAAAATGGCTTATAGGGGTGTTCTCCTCAGAAAGGGGCGCAGCCCCTCTCAATCCTTCTATAGGAAGGACCAAGGGAAGGGGGGCAGGTCGAAGACTCTTCGAGGGGATAGGTCACCATAATGTAACCCCATAAAACAAAAAATCTATAGCAGTTGCAACCACCATAGATTTCTATACTAGACTAATATCAAATATGAAGCAGGTCAAGCCCTCGACCATTAGTACGGTTAAGCTAAAGACATTACTGTCCTTACACGTACCGCCTATCAAACAAGTAGTCTACTTGCGGTCTTACCCCTTCCCCGAAGGGAAGGATGGGAGATATCATCTTGGGGCCGGCTTCGCACTTAGATGCTTTCAGCGCTTATCCGAACCAGACTTAGCTACCCAGCGATGCCCTTGGCGGGACAACTGGCACACCAGAGGTCTGTCCCTCTCGATCCTCTCGTACTAGAGAGAGCCCCCCTCAAATCTCCGGACGCCCACGACGGATAGAGACCGACCTGTCTCACGACGGTCTGAACCCAGCTCGCGTGCCGCTTTAATGGGCGAACAGCCCAACCCTTGGGACCTGCTTCAGCCCCAGGATGCGACGAGCCGACATCGAGGTGCCA
>DUER01000004.1 GCA_011192075.1 Dehalococcoidia bacterium
ACAGTAAGAGCCTTGGAGGAAGCAATAAGGATTGCTCAGGGAACAAGCGAGGCGGTTAAGGATACTGCTTGGGCGTTGGCCAGAGCAGCCAAGGAAGCAATTGAGGCGCCACAAATAGCAGCTAAGGAGAGGTGGTTGAATGGCTGACAAGAGGAGCTAAAGTAGACAAGCCGCAGTGTCACATTCTTGTCCTCTCTACTGGTTAACCAAAAATATCGCACTGTGATAGAATAGATATAGTAAGGCAACCTGATGAGCAAATGAGACAGAATAGATCCCGAGTTCGGACTTTTCTGAGTTTGATAATCGCCCTATTGCTAGCGCTTAGCATCTTGTCTTTAATCTCCGATGACAATGGTCCGTGAATAATTTCTTCAAGTGCTGTCCCTAAATTAGCCTTTGTTTCGCCAAGTGTGTCTTTCACCTTATGATTGGCCTTTTCGTCGTCTTTAACTTTTCTTCTGAAGAAATTTAGCCCAGCTACTACTGTGCTTTTCAGTAACTCTGCCCCGACTCCCACAACAAGTGATTCAAGTCCAGTCATTGTTGCCACCTCCTATGGTTGAGCATTAGAAAGGTTGACCTACCTTGTTTAATAGCCAAATTGCTGCATTACCATATAATCTGTATTTTGAGGAAGAAATAAAGAAGGTTCGGAAGAAATATGGAATCCCAGGGGATAGCACCAAAGCAAAAGATTGGTTCAAAAAACTGCTATTGAAATACAAGAAAAGCACATTTGTATTTTTGTTCAATCTTATTAGTGGAAGGTACTTTCCCTACCACCTGGCAGTATTTGAATTGGATTTAGAGGAGGACTTCAAACATGTATTGGCTGAAGGAGCAGGGGAAATGCAGACAATTAAAGAAACCGAAGTCCTTGTTACCGAGGAGAACCTGAGAGACCTGGAGCAACTGAATACTCAGTGGGTAGACCATGCTATAACGCGGACACCTTTTCCAGTATCAGGCAAAGAGCTGGGACCACCCCAGACGGGTGATGGCCAAAGTGGAGTGGCACCAGGGACAGCTATTCCCCCAAGTAGGTTTCGTCGTGACCAACCTATCCACCAAGCCTGGGGGTATGGTGCACTTCTACAACAGGCGTGGAATGGCAGAGCAGTGGATTAAGGAAGGTAAGTATATCCTGAACTGGACCAGGCTCTCTTGCCACCGATTTGCCGCTAACCAGGTGCGGCTCCAGCTATTTGTCCTGGCCTACAATCTGGGTAACTTTCTACGTAGGCTGTGGCTTACTGAAGGCAATCAATGACTGGTCATTGCACAGTCTTCAAGTGAAGCTGATCAAGATAGGGGGATGGATTGTGTGCCATGCCCGACGGTTCGTTTTCCAGTGGGCTGAGGTGGTAGTGTCCAGAGATCTGTTCGCTGCCATTCTGGAGCGGATAACCAGGTTAAGCCTATCATCCGCTAGGTGCAGCCGAGGAGATATAGGCAGTCAGGTGAGAAAGATGGGGATAGTACGATATTTTTCGTGATGGAGCGCTTTACCAACTTTGATGGACGAGGATTCCAGGAGTAGCGCCTTACAGCTCGCTTGTGGAGTAGACTATTGCAGGAACCTGTAGTGGAGATTGACAAAAAAGTACCATGGGTATATTATTTTTTACAAAGCAATGAAGGTCAGGATGCTTCATTGCGAATTGAAATGGGAAATCACAATTGATATGCACTGGATATTGTTTGTATTAATAGGTGCCACCCTGGTTGCATTTGGCATGATATCTTTAAAGCATGGTTTAACCCAAATCAACGCCATATTCCCCCAACTCTCCATTAACCTTCAAAGCATTTATCATCTGGTAACTAATCTATACATCTGGCTTGCCTTAGTCGGTTTTGGCACAGGTTTTTTTCTCTGGTCTGTGGGTTTGTCTCGAACCGAATTAAGTAGTGCCTACCCTATATTTATCGGCGTAGAATATAGTCTGGTGATGATTTTATCCTGGCTAATTTTGACTGAGGCATTTGTACCCCTCAAAATTGCCGGGATAGCACTGGTCTTAATCGGAATAATAATCATCACCACTTTATAACTCAGGCAATGGTACCGGAGATTTGTAGTGCTCAGACGAAATCAGGACAAACAAAGTGAATAGGAGGATACGGTGGACTGGTGGCAAGGGGCATTAATCAGCCTAGCATGCGTTGTGGGGGGGCTATTGGTAGGCTATCTCTTAAGTTACCTAATTGTTACCCGAATCTTCAAAGAGCCTTTCAAAAAGCCTTTCTCTAGGAAGCGTGAAACGACCGCAGTGGTTGAAGAACCGCTCTCTAGGAAGCGTGAAATGACCGCAATGGTTAAAGAACCGCTAGAATCCTTTGCGCCTGACCTGGTTGCGGAAGTCAAAAACAATTGTAGGATAGCGACCGAGGCTCAGACTGGTAAATTGCGACCCTTTCAAACTTATGTGTGGGATGCAAGCAAAAATGAAGTTAATAAATTGCCCATGAATGTTCGAGAGGATCTAACACAGGCTTATATTGATATGCATCTAGCCAACAGAATTGTTTGGTTGTCAATCGAATTAGGTCGTAGAAGCCAAAATTTGGATGAGAACTACATAAAACTATGCACCAGCATTGCCGCAAGGTTTGATAGGGTAACGCCGTTACTAGAACGACTAGGCGACTAGCACCTTGCGCTGGATATGTTGAATATCAAGGTTTGGATAGATGGTCCAAGCGTCGAAATAACCGGGGCCATACCTACAGAAGATGCCGCTATTGTGTCCTCTGCATCAAAATAACTGAAGCAGCGCTGGCAGTTATTGCCTCTTTAAACACCTATCTGGGGTGAACAATGTTGGTATCTAGGCTACCAACCGGAATTTCTGACACCTTTATTAGCTGATTTCTGGTATCCAGCAAAAGCACTAGAAAATGCTCCTTCTTTTTACCCCTCAACCTGTCTCTTACCAACTACGATATATCCTCAGGTGTCTTCACCAATGGCTTCTTACCAGGCTCTGCATAATCCTCTAACCGGTTAGCTAACTCAAAGGCAGCCGTAATCTGAGACGCCTTGGCAATGCCAATTCCTTTCACTTGAGATAGATCCTCTATTGAAGCGCTAGCAATTCCCCTGAGATTATCAAACTAGCTTAACAGCCTCTGCGCAGTAACCATCACTGACTCACCGGCGATACCACGACCTAGAATCAGAGCTAAAATCTCCTGTGTCGATAGGACTTCCGCCCCGAATTTTTACAGCCTCTCTCTAGGTCGCTCAGAAATGGGTAAATCATGAATAGTCATCGACACAACTCGATTTTGATAACGCATTTCTTTTATCAGTTTAACATAAGTGGAGTAAGGAGAGAAGCAATGCCACTGAGAGCGGTAACAAGCCCATGATAATTCAGCCCCCGGCATCTACATTTAGTTTTTGGCTATTGACATTTCATTAAGTTATAGCTTATCTTTAATACCAAAAAGGGAGGTGAACCAATGCAAGCATATTGTGTGAAGTGCCGTGCCAAGAGGGAAATGAAGGATGCCAAGAGCATAATCATGAAGAACGGCAAGCCGGCGACTCAGGGCATCTGCCCCACATGCGGCACTAAGATGTTCAGAATAGGTAAGAGCTAAAACTTATATTATAAATACCAGGATTCTACACAAGGTTGGATATTGCTCTGTAAGAAATATCCAGCCTTTGTCTTATGACCTTATCTCTTACTGAGCTGGATCAGAAGCCAGGAGATCCATTCCTGAATCCTTTGCCCTGTAGCACAAGAGATTTGGAAAATCTCTACCGCTTGGTTCATCGCCTTGATTGCCTGGGAAAAGGACTGGATATCAAACTTCAGATATGGCAGAAGGTCAATCTTGTTTATTAGCACAGCATCTGCTTTATGGAACATCAAAGGATACTTAAATGGCTTATCATCCCCTTCGGGAATGCTTGAAATTAAAACCTTTTTATGCTCGCCAAGAGCAAACTCCGCCGGGCAAATCAAATTGCCTACATTTTCGATAAGGAGTAGCTCAATACTCTTTAGGGGCAAGTTGTTCAGAGCAGTATAGGCCATATTGGCATCAAGGTGACATCCCCCGCCGGTATTTATCTGGAGCACAGGCACACCCTCCTTGCCTATTACTTCAGCATCCAAGCTTGAACTCACATCACCTTCTATGACACCAATCTTGATTTCCCCTTTTAGACTCTTTATCGTTGCCAAAATAAGGCTGGTCTTGCCAGCACCTGGCGAGGATAGCAAGTTCACAGCAAATACACTGTTACTATCAAGTAACTGTCGGTTTCTTTCCGCTAGCTGCTCATTAGCGTCAAGGATGTCTTTAAGAACCTTGATTTTCATTTATTCCACCTCAATACTTTCTAGAAAAAGTTCTTTACCAGCTACGATTTCCATATTATTACCTTGACAATATGGGCAGGCCCAATCGAATTCCTTGAGTTCAAAGGACTCATTGCAGTCCCGGCACCGGGCCATTGTTGGAACCATAAGGAAGGAAAGAGCAGCCTTCTCAGCGAGGGTTCCCTTACTAATGAAATCGAAGTAGAACTTCACACACTCTTCAACAACCCCGGACATTTCCCCAATAACTAGGTTGATTCTCCCCACTTCCATGGCTCCAGCCTTTTCCGCTTGCTCCAGGACAAGGTCGAGCATACTTTGAGTGATGGCAAGTTCGTGCATTTTAACAAATCCTGGGTAGCAGGTCTCCAACTAACATGTCAACTATTCGGGAGGCTCCCAGACAGGTTTTCATTACCACCCGACCGGGATGCTCTGCCCTCACCTCACCGATGATAGCCGCGCCCGCTCCATAATGATTTCCTCGCATTGCCTTGAGAACCTTATTAGCATCTTCCTCTGGGACTATAGCCACCAGCTTACCCTCATTGGCTACATAAAGGGGGTCAAAACCCAACATCTCGCAAGCAGCGAGAACCTCTTCCTGCACCGGGATCTTCTCCTCTTCAATCCTTATACTTACTTTTGACTGCTTTGCTAGTTCATTTAAGGTAGTAGCCAATCCGCCTCTGGTAGGGTCTCGTAAGCAATGGATATTTGGGCTGGCATTTAGCATTTCAACCACTAAGTCCCCAAGTGGAGCGCAATCGCTCTCAAGTTGTGTGTGAAAGCTCAACCCTTCTCGTTGGCTGAGTACAGCAATTCCATGGTCGCCTATGGACCCGCTTAGAAGCACATTGTCTCTTGGTCTGGCATTGCTGCCAGAGATATTGACTTCCTCTGGTATCATGCCCACACCGGCTGTATTAATATAAAGTTTATCCGCACTGCCTCGATGTACCACCTTGGTGTCTCCAGTGATGATTTTCACGCCTGCCTCTTGAGCTGCCTTCTGTATGGAGTTTACGATTTCGTTCAGTTCGCCTTGGGAAAGTCCTTCCTCAATAATGAAGGAAAGAGACAAAAAGAGTGGTTTGGCACCAGACATCGCTAAGTCGTTCACTGTGCCGCAAACAGCGAGCTTCCCAATATCCCCACCGGGAAAGAAGATAGGACTCACCACATAGCTATCGGTGGTGAAGGCTAGCCTTCCGCTGAAGTCAATAACGGCTGAGTCATCCAGCTTAGCTAAAAAGGGATTAGCGAAAGCTTTAACAAACCTGCTCTCCACTAGCTCGTGGGCTAGCTTTCCTCCGCTGCCGTGAGCTAAGAGGATTTTATCCTTCAAATCCCTCTCCATAAAGGTAATAGGCAGAGCAATTGCCCTCTGAAGAGACCATACAGGGTCCTACAGGATATTGTGGAGTGCATGTTTTACTGAAGAGTCGACAATCAGCCGGGGTTTTAACCCCGCGCAGGATGTCGCCACAGATGCAGCCCGTAGGCTCATAGGTGGGACCGGGGTCAATGTCGAAAGCGAGTTCAGCATCATAGCACTGATATTCCTTCCCCAGTTTTAGACCACTATCGGGGACTTCTCCTATCCCCCTCCATTGAGCGGGACAAGGCTCAAATACCTGTTCCATAAGTTTCAGAGCCTGTTGATTGCCTTCAGGACGCACTCCTCGTCGGTAGGCAATTTTAACCCTGGATTCACCACTTTCAGTCTGAGCCACCAGCATATCCACGCATTGTAGGATATCTAATGGCTCGAAACCAGAGACCACACAGGGTATACTGTAATCTTGGGCAATAAATTCCCAGGGATGGGAGCCGATAATGGCGCTTACGTGTCCGGGACATATAAGTCCATGAAGTTTGACCTCACCTGAAGCAAGAAGAGCCCGAATCACTGGAGGGCAAAGCTTGTGTAAGGAAAGAACATAATAATTCCTTATCCTTCTTTCCTCTGCCTGGAGGATAGAAGCGGCAATAGTTGGGGCAGTGGTCTCAAATCCGATTCCAATGAAGACCACATGCTTAGTAGGATTGTCCTCCGCTATTTTGAGGGCATCCATAGTGGAATATACTGTATGAACATCGGCACCGTCAGCCTTGACCTCCTGTAAGCTAGAATGGCTTCCTGGGACTTTGAGCATATCGCCGAAGGTGGCGATGATTACATCTGGGATTTGAGCTAAGGCAATTGCTTTATCCAAGTCAGCGTTAGCAGTAACACAAATAGGGCAACCGGGACCGGATACCATGTCAATAGTCTTGGGTAGAACATGGCGGATTCCGTATCTAAAGATAGTTACCGTATGACCACCGCAGAACTCCATGAAACGTACCGGGGTCTTGGACCTCCGATGAATTTGTGAGATTAGCCCCTTGGCCAGCTCTGAGCGCCGAAATTCAGAAACAAATTTCAACTTTCCTCCTCGGTCAGCCTTGCTATTTCTTCTAAGAGCTTTAAGGTTTCCTCAGCCTCTTCCTGGTCCAGTATGTTTATGGCGTAGCCGGTGTGGAGTAGCACATAGTCCCCTACTTTCGCCTCGGGGGTAAGCCACAGGCTAATCCGGCGAGTTAAACCTCCTATCTCAGCCTCAGCCTCTTTATCTTCTATTAGTTTAATGAGTGCTGGAATAGCAAGACACATAGTTCTTAACCCAAAGCAAAATTAGCAATCACTGCCTGTCCTAAGGAAATGCCACCGTCATTACAGGGCACCAGATGATGGGTAATCACGCTGAAGTTGTCTCTCAGCAAAGCGGAAGTAGTTAACCTCAGCAGTAGCCGATTTTGAAAAACACCCCCGCTCAGTGCCACCTGGATTACCCCGGTCTTTCTTGCAATCAATTTACACATTGTGGTGATTATCTCAGCCACAGTATTATGAAACTTAAGCGATATTAGGGGAATAGGAGTTTGATTTTTAACATCTTGAACTATCGTTGAGAATAGTTCCCCTAGCATTACCACCCTCATCCCTTGGTGCTCAACAATGGAGAAGGGATAGGCTTTCCGTTCTAATTTATCCCCTTCATCCGGAGCCAGCATCTCCAACTCAATGGCTGCTTGAGCTTCATAATCTATTTCCTCTCTTATTCCCACCAAGGCTGAAACGGCATCAAAAAACCTCCCGGCACTTGAGGTCAAAGGAGCATTTATTCCTCGCTTTAGCTGCTGTTTTATTATCTCAAGCTCGGCGGGATTGAGCTTGCTGATAGGGAGACCTTCCAAGGAAAAGTCTTCTCCCAGCAAAGTATAGAGATAACTTAAAGCCATACGATAGGGCTTCTTTATTGCGGCTACACCTCCGAGTAGAGGTGTATATTCTAAGTGTCCTACTCTTTGGAAGCTACGCCAATCAGCGAGCAGAAATTCCCCTCCCCAGATTGTGTCATTGGTACCGTATCCCGTACCATCAAAGGCTACCCCGATAACGGGTCCTTTGACCTTATTCTCTACCAGGCAACTTACAATATGGGCATGATGGTGTTGAACTGGGATAAGACTTAACCCTGGCTCCGAGCCAGATTCAAGAGCATACTTTGTAGCAAGATATTCTGGGTGCATATCATAGGCTATGATTTCAGGTTCAATGCGAAATAGCTTTTTGTAGAGCTCAATAGTGTTTTCAAAGTGTTCTAGAGTTTCCTCGTTCTCCATATCACCGATGTGCTGGCCAAGGAAGGCATGTTTATCCTTAGTAAGACAAAATGTGTTCTTTAGTTCTGCCCCACAAGCAAGGATTTGCTTTGACTTGAAAGGAAGAAAAACAGGGTATGGGGCATAGCCCCTGGCTCTTCTCAGTGCTTGAGGCTTGCTATCTTCCACCATATAAACGCTGTCATCGTATCGGGTAAAAATATCCCGGTTATGAAACAGGAAATAATCAACAATTCCTCCGAGCCTTATTAAAGCCTCATCGTTATCTTTGGCAATTGGTTCCTCACTAAGATTACCGCTGGTCATGACCAGCGGGACACTGGCCTCCCTTAATAGAAGGTGATGCAAAGGGGTGTAGGGAAGCATAACCCCCAGGTACTTTAGATTTGGGGCTACTGCTGTGGAGATATTGGATGAGCAATGCTTCCATCTCAGAAGCACAATCGGGCACTCGGGGGAAATAAGAAGGTTTCTTTCTTCAGGAGATACTAAGCAGTGCTTTTCAATCTCTTCCAAAGTGGCCATCATAACTGCGAAAGGTTTGGCGGGGCGCCTTTTTCTGGTTCTTAAAAGATTTATCGCCTCCTTGTTGGTGGCATCACAAACGAGGTGAAATCCACCTAGACCCTTAGTAGCCAAAATGTTGCCTCCTTTTAAGAGGGCGCTTGCTGTCTTAATAGCATCATTGCATTCAATAGGGTTACCATCGCCACCAACTAGCTCTAGGCTGGGGCCACATTCAGGGCAAGCATTAGGCTGGGCATGAAAGCGCCGATCTAAGGGGTCATCGTATTCTCGCTGGCACTCAGGACACATCTTAAACTTGCGCATCGTAGTCTTGGGACGGTCATAAGGGATGTCATCAATGATAGTAAATCGAGGGCCACAGTTAGTGCAGTTGGTGAATGGGTAATGGAAGCGGCGCTCAGTAGGGTAAAAAATCTCTCTTCTACAATTCTCACAAGTAGCGATGTCTGGTGAAACTAACTGGTATTTCCCCTCCCGGCTCAGACTTTTCCGAATCTGGAATTCAGTAAAACCATTAGGGGAATGAAAAGTAGTCTTGATCGTTTCAATGCGTGCCATAGGAGGGACTTTCGTTTTAAGGTCGCTGAGGAAATTCTCCAAACTTTCTTCGTCTCCCTCCGCTTCAATCTTAACACTTCCTGAAGTGTTGCACACCCAGCCCTTTAAGTTATGCTCCTGAGCTAACCGATAGACAAAGGGTCTGAAGCCAACTCCTTGCACCACACCGCGCACACTTATCTTTGCTGATTTACCCACTTTGACCAACAACATTTGCCATTGCTCACACACCACATCATACTCCTTTTTGCTTAGGGTCTCAACTTGGCAGCAGGCTCAACGGGTGTGCCTATATACTGGTGCGGGTAAGTCAGCACTTACATCCGCAACCATTTGAAGCAAGAGTAACTGTAGCACTATAATAGGACTGTAGAATGAAGACACTAATTTTAGGACTAGGCAACCCGATTCTTAGTGATGATGGCGTAGGTCTTCGTGTTGCCAGAGCTCTGGAAGATAGGCTTAACCAGCCAGGAATAACGGTGATGGAAACCAGTGTGGCCGGTCTGGACTTTCTAGACTTACTGGCTGGCTATGATAGAGCCATCATCATTGATGCTATTCAGACGAGAGGGGGGAAGGTTGGGCAGGTTTATCGGCTTGAGTCTACGGCACTTAATGCTACTTGCCATGCTATCACATCCCATGATGTAGACTTTGCCACTGCACTTGAGCTTGGTAACAGGTTAGGCCTAGCTTTGCCTCAACAAATTATTATCTTTGCCATTGAGGTAGACAACGTAAGTTCTTTTAGTGAAGAGTGCACGCCTGAAGTTGAGGGAGCAATCCCTACTTGTGTGGCAATGATTATTCAGGAGCTAAATGGAGATAATACATAGCTTGTTGATGACTAAAAGTATTTTATAGACAGTACTTATCCAAAAAAATACAGTGGACGAAAGTGAAACGGCAGGTTGAGGTTACAACTCAATGGTAGTTGTGTAGACGTCAGGAGGATTACAAACCATGGTCAGTAAACCGATTTTGGTTGTCGATGATGAGCCCATTGTACGCGAGTCGATAAAAGACTGGCTCAAAGATGCCGGTTACCAGGTGGAGACCGCTGAGACTGGTGAGGAAGCCGGAAATGATAGAGAAACAGGACTTCAGCGTTATGATTCTGGACGTGAGATTGCCTGGAAAAACCGGGATTAAGGTGTTGAGGGAGGTGAAGACACTGAAGCCGCTTTTGGCATCCAGCTGTCGGAGCAGACACTTCTCTGGCAACGCTCTCACAGGTCTCCGGAGCTATGGCTTATTTACTTTTTGCCCGAATGTAGAATTTGATACCGCAAGTTATATAAGTGTCTTGGTATTCCGCCGATTCTTTGCACTCAATGGTCTACTTTGCTACAATTATCTTCAATGAAAGCTATTGGACTAAATAGTCAGGCTAAAGGCGAGTTCAGAAGTGCTGCCTTTTGTACACCCAGTTTCACCATGGTCTGGTAATGTGGCTCTTCGCTGGTGACGTCTTGGAGGCGAAGGGCTTTTATAAAAGCTAGCGAGAATACCCCGCAACTTGCTGCGGGGATGAATCGCAGGGCGGGGTGGCAAGCAGCGTCTTTAGGCGCTGCAAAGCGAATTCGAGCGAAGAAGGTGTGAGAATTCGCGCCACAGATGCCCCCAGCTTGCTGGGGGGTAATTCACTTAGACAGGGAAGATTAATGGTTGCTAAATATAACCCAGGCGAAATGGAGAAGAAGTGGCAGCAGAAATGGGCTGAGGACAGGCTGTATGAGGTTAATGAGGCTGACCTCCGGCCTAAGTGGTACGCTTTGACCATGTTCCCTTATACCTCCGGCGACCTTCATATTGGGCACTGGTATGCTATGGCTCCAGCTGATGTTCATGCCAGATTCAAGCGGTTGCAGGGCTATAATGTGCTTCACCCGATGGGGTTTGATACTTTTGGGCTGCCGGCTGAAAATGCGGCTATAAGCCGTGGTATTCACCCATTTACCTGGACGATGCAAAACGTAGACAATATGCGCCGTCAGCTCAAGAGCATGGGAGCTATCTACGACTGGAGCCGGGAGGTGATTACTTGCTTGCCTGAGTATTATAAGTGGACACAGTGGTTCTTTTTGAAGCTATACGAGAACGGTCTGGCTTATCGGGGTAAGGCTCCCGTTAACTGGTGCCCGCTTTGCCAGACGGTGCTGGCTAATGAGCAGGTGGTGGATGGTTTTTGTGAGCGCTGTGGGGCTCCAGTTACCCGGCGCGACTTGGAGCAGTGGTTCCTTCGTATCACTAAGTATGCCGACGAGCTTATGCAGCATAATGGTATTGACTGGCCAGAACGGATAAAGACTATGCAAAGGAACTGGGTAGGCAAGAGCCTGGGTACTGAGATTTCTTTCGCTCTTGACCGCCCCGGAGTGGATGAGAGGGAAATCAGGGTATTTACCACTCGTCCTGATACTACCTTTGGTGTTACTTTTATGGTTCTGGCTCCAGAACATTCACTGGTGGCTAAGCTGACCTCGCCTGATATGAAGGCTGAGGTTGGGGAGTATGTGGCACGCTCACAACGGCTGACCGAAGTGGAGAGGTTATCAACGGAGAGGGAAAAGGATGGCGTCTTTACCGGAGCTTATGTAATAAACAGGCTTAATGGTGAGTCGGTGCCTATCTGGATAGCTGACTATGTGTTGTTAAGCTATGGCACCGGGGCGGTGATGGCAGTGCCAGCCCATGATGAGCGCGATTTTGCTTTTGCCAAGAAGTATAACCTGCCCATTAGAGTGGTGATAGCGCCACCAGGGTGGCAGGGTGAGGAGCTGGAGGCGGCATATACTGAGCCTGGTACTATGGTAAACTCTGGGCAGTTTAACGGACTTCCCAGTGAAGAGGGCATAAACGCTATAACCGGTTTTTTGGAGGAGAGGGGTTGGGGAAGGCGCACTACAATCTATAGGCTTCGCGATTGGCTTATCTCCCGCCAGCGTTACTGGGGAGCGCCAATACCTATGATTTACTGTCCCAATTGCGGCGTTGTCCCCGTCCTTGAGGAAGACCTACCGGTATTATTACCCGAGGATGCCGAGTTCAGACCTACTGGTGAATCCCCGTTAAAATATCACCAGGGGTTTGTCAATACTACCTGTCCCCGGTGCTCAGGACCAGCTGAGCGGGAGACGGATACTATGGATACCTTTATGTGCTCCTCATGGTATTTTTTGCGCTATGTCAGCCCCAACTGTAATACAGCTCCATTTGATGCTGACCAGGTAGAATACTGGCTGCCTGTAGACCTTTATACCGGTGGTGCCGAGCATGCTGTTATGCATCTATTATATGCCCGCTTCTTCATTAAGGCGCTTCGGGATATGGGGCTAGTTGACTTTGATGAGCCATTTACCCGCTTGTTTAATCAGGGGGTTATTATTGCTCAAAAGCAGAAGATGAGTAAGTCTCGAGGCAATGTGATTACCCCTGACGAATATGTTTCTGAATTGGGGGCAGATGCGGTGCGTGCCTATCTCATGTTTGTTGCCCCCTGGGAGCATGGTGGTGAGTGGGATGACAGCGGTATTAGTGGCGTAAGTCGCTGGCTAAACCGGGTGTGGAACCTGGTGTTAGGTGGATATAGCTGCAGTGGGGAGGTTAGTCCTGCTGTCCAGCAGAAGGTAGAGCGAGAGCTATCTCGTATTAGGCACCAGAGCATTAGGAAGGTGACTGACGATTTAGAGAGGCTCCGATTTAATACTATGATTGCGGCACTTATGGAGTTTACCAACCACCTGGACAAGGTCAAGCAAGCCGGGGCGGTTGATTATCTACACTGGACAGAGAATGTGGATACCCTGCTTTTGCTCTTGACTCCTACTGCTCCCCACATGGCAGAGGAGTTGTGGCAGAGGACAGGACATAGCTACAGCATTCATAACCAGGGCTGGCCGCAGTGGGACGAGGAGATGGCTAAAGATGAAGAGATTACCCTGGTGGTTCAAGTCAATGGCAAGTTGCGTGACCGAATTATGGTGCCGACGTCTATCTCTGAGGCTCAAGCCAGGCAGCTAGCGCTAGAAAGCCAGCGGGTAAAGGCTCACCTTGAGGGCAAAGAGATTATAAATACCATATATGTTCCGGGGAGGCTGGTAAATCTAGTAGTCCGTTGAGGTGACACATGATGAAAATAGCATTTATCGGTGGTGGGGTTATGGGGGAGGCGATGTTATCGGCTATTTTGGACAAGAGGCTCAGCACACCAGAGGCTATTTCGGTTAGTGATATTAAGGAGTCTCGTCGCCAGCATCTTGGGCAGAGATACGGTGTGGAAGTGGTGGAGAGTAATCGGCTGGCTGTAGAGAAGAGCGATCTAGTGGTTCTGGCTATCAAGCCCCAGGATTTAACCGGGGTAATGGCTGAGCTTAATGGTCAGCTTAAATCCTCCCAACTAGTGTTATCTATCATCGCTGGAACCAGAATTAATACTTTCTGTCGGGGACTTAACCATGGTTGTGTGGTTCGGGTTATGCCCAATACACCGGCCCAGATTGGTCAAGGCATAAGTGTGTGGACGGCTACTGCTGATGTAACTGAGCAGCAGAAGGGATGGGTAAGCTCTATTCTGGGGGCTATGGGTAAGGAGATTTATGTTGATGATGAGCAATATATTGATATGGCTACAGCGGTGAGTGGTAGTGGTCCAGCCTATATTTTTCTCTTCGTGGAGCATCTGGTAGATGCTGCAGTGCATATCGGTCTGCCTCGTGACATGGCACAGGAGTTAGTATTACAGACAGTACTGGGCTCCGGTCAGTTTTTACAGAAATCGGGTAAGCCCCCTGACGAGCTGCGAAGAATGGTTACCTCTCCTGGTGGTACCACTGCCGAAGCCCTAGCCCAGTTTGAAAGGGGGCGGTTCTCTGAACTGGTTATTCAGGCGGTGAGTGCTGCCTATAACAAGGCTAGAGAATTAGGTGAGTAGGCATGGACTGGTTTCTTGATTTTATCAGTCTTTTGTGTGAGGCGCTTACATTCGCTATTTTTATCAGGGTTATCCTGTCCTGGTTTTCGCCGAGACCAAATGCGCTAACTGTTATTCTGGATAAGATTACCGAACCTATTCTGGCACCCCTGCGCCGTATCATCCCCAGGGCTGGCATGTTTGACCTTACCCCACTGGCAGCTATCATACTACTTCAGCTGATTGCTGTATTATTGTCTAGATTATAGCTATCCTATTACTGTAACTGGTCGGCTACTTACTACCTTGGACTGTATCTCGAATATATCGGCGGGCTCAAGGTTAATTGCCATTCTATCGGGTTTTGTTTATACTTGATACCGCGGTTGAGATTAAATAGGGAGGACAAATATATTGAGCTGGCTTACTAAAATCGCTTTAAAAAGAAGATGGCTAACATTTCTAATCGTAG
>DUER01000040.1 GCA_011192075.1 Dehalococcoidia bacterium
GGAGCCTTACTCGGCAATTTCCTTTAGCATCATAAATGCTTCTTCCTCTCTGTCAGCAATAGCATCAAGTTTTTCAGGAACATCCTTTGCTAGTGCAACAGGGTTATCAGTGTCTAGAGCATCTTTTAATGGTGCTGCCATTTCAGTCCACATGTCTCCGCATTTCTTTATAATATTCCCGACTCTAGCAAGTTCCTTATTTACCACTAGTTTAGATGCTTCTTCAAGGAATCTGCTATACATATACCTGAATATTCCACCACCTGTCCCGGCAACAGTAACAAACAAGTAGATATTGAAAATACTCATCCTGAAGTCATTATCAGTGAATCGCTTTTCCCATTTCTTAATTTCAACTCCTGCCTTTCTGATCCCATTAGTTCCAAAGTTTTTTATAGGAGGGTTGAGCATTTGTTTAGCAGTTTGTCTTATTGAGATAATAATATCTTCTTCTCTGGGCTGCCTAAAATTGGTAAAATCAAACACAAAATAAGCATTTTGAGGTGGAAAAGGTTTATATGTTGATCCCCTTGCTTTTACCAACTGTTCAAGGCTCATCTCATAAGTAAACCCTCTCTTAAGGTCTGTATCTTTAGGGTCCATTTCGGATATTAGTACTGTTTTCCCTCCAGCATATCCACAGACAACATGTGTATGCCCACCAAAGTGATAGTCCGCTCCAAAGTTAAAACAGGGAAGAAAACCCATATCTACAAACATCATCACCGGTTGTTGGCTATTGAGCATTTCAATTAGTGTTTTTTCCGCCTTTACAGCGCTTGATGTCTATTGCTTTGAAATAGCTACTCCTGTCCTTTCTCCAATGTTTATATGAAAGTTCTTATTATTATCCCTGCCTCCAAGAAATGGTAATATGCCTTTTTGGTGCCAATACATAAACCCTATTCCTGACCCAATGCCCAACAACACGTCTTCACTTAACGAAGAATTATAGAAGTCATATATTTTGACAAATGAGTTTGTCTGACAATGATAGCCATCTAAGGCTTTAAAATGATTAAACGGTATTAATTTGGGCGTTTCGTTCATCAGTATGCAGACCTTTCTATAGTTATATTACAGATAATAGAACTATTGTAGTCATAGACGTACCTGATTGCAATCCACACATTGCTGCTTATTCAATATCTGAGCCCCCGCTACCAATAAGTAAGAAATTAAGTGGCAGTGGGTGGATTTGAACCTTTCTATATACAGTAGAGAAAATATGTACAATTGTGGGAATCTAGACTTCTCAGTTCGTCCCGGGTAGTGGGTCTTGACGAACTACTACACCCCTATCCTCCAGAACTCTAACATACTGCATGGTTTCCGACCCTTGGGATAAGAGGTCCATACTAAGGTTAATCATAGTGAGTTTGTCTAAAGACGCCAGAGAAGAGATGTCATTTATCTGGTTATCTCTGATATCGAACAACGTCAATTTACCTAGAGAGCCGAGCGCAGAGATATCCCTTATCCGATTACTGTAGATTGACAATACGCTTAAGTTGTTTAGAGAACGCAGTGAGGAGACATCACTTATCTTATTTTCACCGAGATAAAGATACTCTAGATTATTAAGCGTAGCTAGGGAAGAGATATCGCTAACCTGGTTGCCGGCTAAACCGAGCACAGTCAAGTTGGTCAGGGAAGAAAGAACCGAGATATCGCTTATTTGGTTCCTATCGAGATTCAATATTGTCAAGTTCGTGCAGTATTCCAAGCCGGATAAATCAGTAACCCCCTTATTCCCAACGCACAGCGAGGTCAGTTCGGCCAGGTCCTTAACCATTATTCCATTACTAACTTCCATTTCATCACCAGCTACCATCTCACCGGGAGAACATACGGATACCCCGGATAGGGCCGCAACAATGGTACTTTCTAAGATCTTGTCATTGAACCTGACCATTTCATGTTCAGATGTCTTATTTGGATTAGTGCAACCAAGGATAAACATCATACCCACTATTCCGATAAACATTATGATTACGGAAACGTTTAATCTCTTTATCATCTATTCACAAAAGATTAGCCATTCTTATTTTCTAGCTTATTATTCACCGAATAGGGAACCAGATAACGCCGTTCTTACATCCGGTCTTTATTAAGTATAGCAAAGATTGAAAGTAGAAAGAAAAAAGTGACAGCGACTGGATTTGAACTAGTGACTGTAGAAACGCGTTACTTTACAGTTACTGTCAGGGTATAAGTCCACTCTCCCTTTTCGCCACCTTCCCAAGGTCGGCTGTATTTAAAGCTTACCGTAGACACTCCCTTTTTCAGAGTTTTGAAGACCCAGACTTCACGACCAGCTTGACCAGGTACATCTGTTCCTGCTGGAATGAACTCATGGCTAGCTTGTTCTAAAATGGTTGAATCACTGATATCTGGATTTTCTTCCCACTGAAAACCAGTTGTGGGGTTGGAGCACAAATCTATAGTGACAGTATCCCCAACACCTAACTCAATTTCGTTCCTAGAATGATGACTATCTTGAAACTGGTCACAGGAAATCTCCACCTTGGCTGCACTGGAAGCGATTGCACACCCTCCTAATAGTATAAGCGTAGGTATCAAGATGGATGTTATAATGATTTTTAACTTCATATTTCATCCTCCTACAGTATTCTCGTCTATTGTAACGCAAAAACATTTGAAGAGATAGCAGTATGCAGCAGATTCTCGAAGGTCAGTTCGAATCCAAC
>DUER01000041.1 GCA_011192075.1 Dehalococcoidia bacterium
CGAGCCCGACCGCTGCTATCCGGCTCTCCCAACTGCATGCGAAGACATTCCAGTTTAAGGATACTGTTCTCACTGGTTACCTTCGATGGGGCAGTCAGATAGAGAATCTCTACTCCTTCCTCCAGGGTGGCATCAATTTCCTCAGGGGAAGCTGGTATCTCAGCGCGGGTGCGTCGATAGAAAATAGTTACCTTTTTTGCTCCGAAGCGCAGGGACATGCGGGCGGCATCTACGGCGACATTTCCCCCGCCGATTACGCCTACCCTTTCTCTGACATCTATCCGTTCGCCTAGATTGCCCCGGCGGAGGAATTCAACTGCTTCAATGACACCAGGAAGATTCTCTCCCTCAACCCCCAGCCGAATCCCTTGATGGGCACCAAGTCCGAGGAAAACCACATCATACCCCTGTTCAAAAAGCGAGTCAATGGATTTTATTTCGGTGTTAAACTTAATCTCTATTCCGACGCTCTTAATCTCTTCAATCTCACTGTTAAGTACCTCACGGGGAAGCCGATATTCCGGGATGCCCACTAGCATCATTCCGCCTGGCTCGGGGAGAGCTTCGAAGACAGTGACCTTATACCCTACCTTGGCCAGGTAAAAGGCTGCCGTTAAGCCGGCTGGACCAGACCCAACAACCGCTATGTTCTTACCGTTTGGTGGTAATTTCTTCGATAATATTCTCCAGTAGTCATCGCCATTATCAGCGGCAAAGCGTTTGAGCATACGAATCTGCAAAGGATGGTCTACGGCACACCCTCGCTGGCATGCAGTCTCACAGGGGTGTATACAGACCCGTCCCAGCACACCGGGGAAAGGTACCTTTTCCCGGATTACGGCTAGGGCAGCGCTTGGTCTTCCCCGGGCGATAAGGCGAATATAACGGGGAATATCTATCTGTGCCGGGCAAGCTTGATGACAGGGGAAGGCAAAGTCGATTGCCTGTATCCCTCTTATATCGTTACAAACTCGCACGCAACGTTCACAGAGAATGCAGAGATTGTGGTCTCGAAGAAAGAAAGGGCTATCCTCTAGTACGGGTAGTTCCTTGGGGATATAGGGAGGAAGTTCTCCTACCCCGATGTGATCCACTGCCTTTTTCAGTTCGCAAATTCTATTCTCCAAACCGGGGTAACGGTATATAGTGTTGGTAAGACTTCTTAGCCTTAGCTCTTTAACCCTCGGAGTTTCGGTCTCAACCTTCATACCTGCAATTACTTTGGTGGTGCAGGAAAGAACAAGCCTGCCATCCACCTCTACTAGACAAAGCTGGCATGACATATCGGGCGTAACCTCGGGCAGTGGTTGGAGGTTAGGGTAGTAACAGAGGCTGGGAATATAGATATTTGCTTTTCGTGCTGACTCCAGGACTGTCGTCCCGCTCGCTACCTGAAGTTCTCGTCCGTTTATAGTTAGCGTAATAGCATTCATAGCCCTTCCTTTATTTGACATAACATTGTAACAGAAGAAAGAAACTACTACTGTGTATAGCTTCTAACTAACCTCCAGGCGATGATTTCACAGAGCACATTAATATCTTCAACGGATAAATAGTCAGAGATGGTACTATCAAACAGTATGTTTCCTTCAGGAGGCAATTCCTCATCTCCCTTCCACAGGACAAAGGTTACGGGCACCATGGGGAAAGCGTTGATGGTTACCGCCACGTCACCAAAATCTATTTTGTGCCCACCGAATTTTTCGGCAACATAAATTAACCACTCAGGTTCTCTTCCGAAGTGGTTTAAAATTGGCTTTATAGCTCTTTTGTGAAACGTGGGGAAGTAGTTGCTACCTTCTGGGAGCTCTTTATAGGAGATTATCTTGTTAGTAAGGGGAGTGCCTCTGGCTTGGGATAGATAGTGAAGAATCAATATCTTGTCCCTTAGTGGAATTGCCTCCTCGCTGTCCATTAGTGAGAACTCAATGTCAGGAAGAGAGATTAGGTATGATTGGTTTAAATATTCAGTGGTAATCACTCTTTTAGAATCTATTATCTGACACTGAGCAGCGCTTTTCAGACATTGTTGCTCAATATTGTCAATATTGGATAATTGTTCACGGGCAAGCTTATAAGCGTACTCGTAGCCATATTCAGGTTGGTTCTTATTCAGCACCACTGGTCAGCACTTCTTAGCGAGACAATTTTTATAGCCCGGCAGCGTCGAGAATCTCTGGTACCCTTTTCTCCCAGCCGATAGCCATAATATGCACCCCATGACAGATATCCTTAAGCTGCTTGATTATGTCGGCTGCAATCCCTATCCCTGTCCGGGCTTTATCTTCAGCGGTAGCCAGTTTGTTAATCAGCTCTTCATGTACAAAGACACCGGCTACGTTTTTATTCATAAATCGGGCCATACCAGCCGACTTCAAAGGTATTATTCCAGCTAAGATAGGGATATTAAATCCCTCTACCCGCTTCATAAATTTAACAAAGGCATCGATATCATAGATAGCTTGGGTTTGAAAAAACTTAGCTCCAAGGGCAATCTTTTTCTCCATCTTGATAAGCTGTAGTTCAAGGGCAGCCTCGGTATTAGCCCCGGGGTTAACCACCGCTCCAGGGAAGAAATTAGGCTTTCCAGCAAGCTCATTGCCCATCATATCGTAGCCTTCGTTTAACCTTTTTATCACCCACAGCAGTTGCACTGAATCCAAATCGTAAACAGGCATGGCCTCAGGATGGTCACCAAGTGCAGGTAAATCACCGGTGATGGCCAGAACATTATCAATCCCTAGCACATAGGCACTTAAAAGGTCTGATTGAAGTGCCAATCGGTTTCTGTCTCGGCAGGTCATCTGGAACACGGGCTCAATTCCCTTTTCTCTTAATAGGTGGGAGGTAGCTAATGAGCCCAGCCTCAGCACTGAGCTTTGTTGGTCAGTAACATTAGCCGCGTCTACCCTACCCCGTAATAGCTCGGCTACCTCTTCAATCTCAGTAGTATCAGTTCCCTTCAGCGGTCCAACCTCAGCCGTCACGACGAACTTTCCTGCGCCTAGAAGTGCTCTTAAACTCATCTTTACTTCCAATCAGAGTTACTATATCTCGAGCCAGGAATGGGAATAGAGTGATTCCCCGGTAAGAACTCTTACCGTTTTCACATACTTCAGCTCTTCTTCAGTCAAAGAGGAGGGGTCAGGTTTATTGCCATCCATAGCCCTATAAACTAGGTCAACGATTTCAGGCCTCTCGCCCTTGGCTATTTTTATCAATTCAGGGTCAAAGGCATCAACTATGGCTGAATATAGGCCGTGCCTCATAAGCATTATCATGTAGGTCCGGTTAAGCCAGGGCCTGAGGTCAATAGGGGTGCCGTTGGAGACATTGGACAGACCCACGGTAGATTTGCAGCCGGGAGCAATCTCCTCCAGCATGCTCATAAACTCTACACAGGCTATTACCTGGTTTATCTCCACAGTTATCGGACTGGCTATGGGGTCAATCCAAATAGCCTCATTAGGAATGCCCGCCTCATTTGCCTGATAAATAATATCCACGGCAAGGACTCCCCTTTCGGCGGAATCCCGGGGCATTCCATCTATACCCCATAGCAATCCAATCATGTCAGAGTTATACATGGTGACCATGGGTAGTTGTTTACTGGCCCTGGCCGGGGAGATGGAATTAATCAGCACTTTGCCTTTATGCGTCTTTAGCCCAGCCTCCATAGCTATTGAGTTTGTAGTATCCAGGGATAAGGGCAAATCAGTAACCTCTTGCACGGTATTGACTACCCACTCCATCAACTCATCCCCTCCCTTTCGAGCTGGACCAATGTTAAGGTCAATATAATCCACGCCGGCTTCAGCCTCAACCTTGGCCATCTCCTGAATGGGCACAGGATTTCGCTCTCTCATTGCCGGGCCGAGAACCTGTGACATGATGTTTATATTTTCTCCGATAAGGATCATTAGTTTCCTCCTTATGGTTTCCACGACTTAAGATAGGCTGGAATATGGGCTCCTTCCCTGGGACCGACCAGAATCTCCCAGTCGGACAATTCTTCTTCTAGGCCACCGCTTTCAGCGGCGGCATGGCCCGGGATTACCAGCTTGTGGTGTTTGACTTTATCGGCGATGCCACTCTTCTTAACAAAGGGGGCGATGGCATCGGCGACAAATTTACCCGCTGCCCAGGCGGTCATAACCGAAAGCCCGTCGGTGTTCATAACCAGGAGATAACACGGGATTTTACTGGTTTCAATGTAACCAGAGACCAGGAAGTAGGTAAGCGAGAAGTTGGTGGTAATAAGCACCGGTGAATTTTCATCAGGACCACCAATTTCGTAAATTCCCTGGGTCGTTGCCAGTGGCCGCTGGGGGTCGGTATAGACATTTAGCCTTTCCACGAGCAAGGGGAACAGGCTCTCTCCCTGAAGGTCGGAGAGAACGATAATGCCGCCATATTTAGCCACAAAAACGGAGGCGAAAACAGCCTCCTTCATCGGGTCGTCAGTCATCTCTCCGGGGAAAACAATAGTCGGGAAACCTAGGAGGCGGAACTTATTATTTAAAGCGGCACTTCTAATCCATATCTGGTCTTCGAATGCCCGGCGGAGGGTTCTTGACCCGGAATCGATTAGGATGTTATTAACCCCAGCTTCGGTCACTTTCGTGGTTAGTTCAACTACTTCATCCAAATCAGAGCCCTTTACTGCCACTGGACAGGAGTTTTCCTTGGCCAGGCTGGTCACACCTTCCACATTGTCCTTGGTAGCGGCATACAGCAACGGCTTCCGGTCGGCACAGGCCTTGAGGCCGGCAGACAGGATATCAGGATTGGTGCTCATCAGGATAATGCCGCAGTCGCTGCTTTGCTTAACCTTGTTAACCAGGGCTTCAAATTTTCCTGCATCTCCTGATTCATCCTTTACTGCTATCAGGTCGGCACGGAGAGTGAGTCCCACTCTCTCATACTGGAGCTGGCTGAATCTTTCCAGCCGGGCATTAACCTCGGACTCATCCACAGTATCACTGATGAGTAGGGCAATGCCGGGGGGGTTCTCAAACCTTTTTTCGTGGCGAAACATGACCGTCTCGCCGCCCACCTTTAGCGTCCTGTTGCCACTACCAATGGTAACCGGTCTGATGGGGGGTGCCGAAGCCTCTTCCAACTGGGCCTTCGCTTCCTCAGAGACATGGGGACAGGCAATCAGTTCTGCCTTTCCCGCAGCCAAATTCATGGCGAAGGCAAGGCAGGTAGGCACTCCACATTCGCCGCAGTTTGTCTTGGGTAGCAATTTGAATATTTGTATTCCGGTAAGTGCCACGGTACAGCTCCTTTCTTAGCCAATAAGTGACTCCATAGTAAGTGCTGGGTGTCCTTTCTCCTCTAGGAAAGGAAGAATCTCCTCTTCGGTAGTACCTATCGTCTCATCAGCGACCATATCAAGCAGGTTGGGCACGCCCAACTCCTCAGCCCTAGCTCTGAACCGGTCGCCAATCTCCTCCTTAAGCGACTTAGGCATCCAGACCATTCTTAATAAGCCGCCATCAGCAGAGAGAAATTTCTTCTGGCAGATATTGTACTTGCCATGACCGACAAATCCGGGGCTGCTTAGGCCGCCGCCGATGGTTCCAGCCAGGGTAGTAAACTTCATCCCGCAAGGGGTTTCGCTAATATAGTCCCGGTTTACCGTCATCACCCCGTTACACAGGGGCAGGATTGCCGCAATAGCCTCGCAGCAGCCGCAGGTAGTCATAGGGTCATAAACTATGCTGTAGAAGTTATAGTGGTCTATCTTACCCCGGGAAGCCTTAAAAATAAACTCGTTTACCCCTTTAAACTGTCCCAGTTTGGCATCCAGGACTTCTCCCTTTTCCACAGGCTGATTGGGGCCTGTAGGATTAATCTCAAAGGCGGCTTTGCAGTCCATCCAGTTATAGGAACCACAAAGTCCGGTCCTCTCGGGGCTAATAACACACACATGGCTCGGGGCGAAGGACTGACACAGGGTACACGAGTAGAAGGTATCGGTAGTTTCGTCTGTCATGCCTTCGATTCTAGTATCCCGGGTCCCATATACTGCCTTTGCCTTCTCTACTATCTCTTTAACCTTATCCTCTTCGGTGTAAAGTTTTACCTGTAGCTTATCAAATATGCGGCCAAAGTCCTGGTGTATCTTGGCATGTAGCAGAGCGCCAATATGATATAGCTTAAAGCCTTTTTCCACCGCGGACTTGGACACCCGTATCCAGGCAATATCTCTTTGTCCTATATGCATTACCCCTTGAGCGTAGTTTATCAGGTGGTGAATCTGGCGCTCCAGGATAGGTTCAAAGTCCTCCTGCATCTCTCTACCGGCAACCTCAACGGCTATAGCAAAATGTAATCGTGAACCGGCAGGGATATCGGTTATCTCAGGGCCAATCACTTCAATCTTTCCATCCTCGATCTCCTCCATCCGCTTGGTAGTTACCCATTCAACCATCGTGGTCTTGCCACCGCCGCATTCCAGGTAGATGTCCTCACCTCGAACCCGCTCTCCCTCAAAGGCAGCACCATAGGCTACCGGAACCGGCACATCAGCCACGGCAACCTTGAGTCCCCTTACTTCTATGGCTTTGCTCACCATCTTATCATGGGGAATATTGGAGACAACGTGCTCGTAGGTGCAAATCCCGGTGGGTAAAATCTCGGGTATCGGGGTATCAGCAATAGTGGGGAAGCCCCAGTTGACCGCTCCAGCGGCATTGGCATACCACTCATCGTTTACATAGCCCATGGGCAAAACGAAAGCGAAGACACGATCTTTGTTATAGATAAGTATCTTCCTGAAATCGCCGGGCTCAATACCGCCAAAGGACATAGCGGCTCTGGTGGCAAAGCCCATGGCGAAGACGGCAGCACTAATGTCCGGACCGAAAGATACCAGGCGAGTTGGCCACCCAATCTGAACCCCGGCTTCAATAAGCTGTTCCGAGAAGCTCTTTCCGTTATGGTGGGAAACCATGAAAACATAAAGATTCTTCTCCTGAAGTTCCTGGGCAATATTCTTGGCAATCTCCGGGTTCGGTGCTGCCCCGACAATGGCAGCGAAGCCAGGGGCGGTACCATCAACAAACTCAATCCCTCTTTTTCTCAGGATGATATCATCGGCGGCACCCAGCCAGATGTTGTCGTCCGTAATATCTTCCGTTTTGGTATAGAAATCTGGCTGCTCCAGGTATCGTATGGCTTCAAAAAGCTCCTCAGCAAAAAAGGTTAACATACCGGCATCAAGGGCTGGTGCCAGGTAGGGCAGGGGGTGTACCTCTTTAACCGGTGGTGGCAGCAGGGATTTGCATTTCTTGAGTACCTGCTCCATATCACCCAGTTTTTCCACCTTGGTGCCTAAAATCCCGTAAATCACCGGTAGATAATAGGCTGTGTTAGGGAAGCCTACCGGTTCATTTGGCCCCCATTTGTCCATTGCCTCCTGCCACTTCTTGTCGGATCGCTCTACAATTTTGTGAGCCCCTCTAATA
>DUER01000042.1 GCA_011192075.1 Dehalococcoidia bacterium
GCTGAGGTAATAATAAAAGCCAAAGTGTACTCACCTCTAATGTCGTAAATGAATCCAGCCATAAGAGGGCCAGCAAGTGCCGCTACTCCAAAACTACAGTCAAGTGTCCCTATGAGTTTGCCGATATAGTAAATACTTGGGGGATGTGAGAGATGCCAATTAGCCACTTAAGTAATACATCGACAGAATGTTGAGGCTAGAAAAAGGAACATTATTACTGAACTTCTTCTTAGGGGCAGGTCAAGATAAATAATATATATTCCTGTACTTAGATTATACAGTTATCTAAAGTTGAAGACTAAAATACCGTTTCAGACCTCGTGTTATATGAAGCTCCCCTCTGCTCATCACCCCCGAATAACATTTAAGGACACCCTCTTTATTTCAATCGTTATCTGGATGTATAATTATGGCAATCGTATAAAGTAGTAAAAGCAGAAGCTGAAGCTGGTGGTAATGGTCACAAAGAAGGTGAAGTAATTGATGAGCATTATCCATTTTGGGTATTGATGTTGGTAGAAAAGGGGGTACATGTGATGAGTGCTGAAGCTTATGAAAAGTTGGCTCAAGCTTTAGACTCACTACCGGGAGGGTTCCCTCGAACCGAGTCAGGTGTTGAGTTGCAGATTCTCCAGAGGGTCTTCTCGCCTGAAGAAGTGCTGGTGGGGTGTAATCTGACTGGTAATAGCGAGACGATTGATGATATAGCCGGGCGAATCAACCTGTCGAGGGAAGAAATTGAAGAGAGGCTTAAAGGAATGCTGAGGCGGGGCATAATATGGGGCTCCAGAAAGGATGGAGTAAGTCTATTCCGACTGGCTCCGTTTATCGTTGGTTTGTATGAGGAACAATGGGATGTAATGGACCATGAGCTGGCTCATCTCTGTGAACAGTACTTTGACGAGGGCGGAGCAGCCGGGATAATGCGCCCTGATCCTGCCCTGCAGCGTATTGTTCCAGCACAACGGGCGCTAAAAACTGAACACATTCTTCCCTACGATGATGTAAAGTCCCTGTTTTTGCAGGCAAAGTGGTTCCAGGTGCGCGATTGTATTTGTAGAAGACAACTCGACCTGGTGGGTGAACGTAAGTGTGACTTTCCCCTGAAGGTTTGCCTCAGTTTTTCTATGGTTGATAGACCGGTGACGCCGACCACTATCAGTCAAGAGGAAGCTCTCAAGATACTTGACGAGGTTGAGGAGATAGGCTTGGTTCACAGTGTAAGCAATATTGCTAGAGGATACTATTATGTTTGCAACTGCTGTGGGTGCTGTTGCTTCTTCCTCACAGGAATTACCGAGTTAGGCATCGAAAACTCGGTGGCCAAGGCGAATTACTATGCGGTTGTTGACCCTGAGAGATGTACTGCCTGTGGAATATGTGAGCAGCGCTGCCAGGTGAACGCTGTTTCCGTGGAAGAGGTAGCAATAACTGATTTGGCAAAGTGCATTGGTTGCGGTCTTTGTGTTACCGGCTGTCCTGATGAAGCAGTGAGGCTTTCGCTAAGAGCTGACGCTGAGATAATCCAACCCCTGGAAACTTACAAAGACTGGGAAATGCAACGGCTGCGTAATCGTGGCTTGCTGGAGCAAGAAGGCTAGGATAATCTCCATATGCAAATAAGGTAGCCAAAGTAAGAGAGCAATCAGAAGGGCACCTTCAGAGTATAAGGGTGCTATTTTTGTTAGTTTGTGCAGCGGCTGGGTTGTATAGGCCTTTCTCTCTTAAAGATGTTAATTTTAGCCTCGTTGAATTAGATTTTTGAGTGTAATTAATGAAACAATTAATGTAATTATTTTAAAGCTAAATTGACCTGACCCCCAATAACTGTACCAGTTTTAATGTTAGACTATGTATCAATTATAGTTAATAAAGGAACAATAAAAAGATGAATTCATAGTAAAAAATATATAGGCCGAGCATATCTCGGCCTATATATTACAGATCAAATTGAGCTTATCTACTCGATCTTACTTTACGGTAGCAATCACTACAATACACTGGTCTGTCTCCGCGTGGTTCGAACGGTACTTCAGTTTCCTTGCCACACTCGGCGCATACTGCGGGGAACATCTGGCGAGGGGACCTATAGCCGTATCCACCATTACCATAGCTATTGCCACCATTTCCGTAGCGCTCTGACTTCCGTGCCTGACGGCATTCGGGGCAACGTTTGGGCTCGTTAGTATAACCCTTGGATTGAAAAAACTCTTGATCCTCAACGCTGAAGGTGAACTCTCGCCCACAATCGGAACACTGGAGTGACTTGTCCTGAAAACTCATTGGATGACCTCCTCTCTTCTTTATTTGGTTAGAGTTTTGGTCACCCAATATATGAAGAAAACTGCAAAGTTCAACCCGATATATGATAACCAGTACTTATAACCGTTTATCATTATACCATAACTGGTCTTAATTAACAATCGAACCTTTTTACTCCGTATGTAACAAAACGGGCAATTATTACTCGGATGAATATTCTACAAGTCAGTCCAGCGATTGCGTAAGAATAGAAGGGGCAGGTCAATCTTTGACCCGCCTCTCTCGTTTCTTCATCTCAACGACAGCTTTCACGGTCACTACTTTAGTACCTGGCAATGTTTGAGTTATTTCTGTGTGGACTCACTCCTCTTTTCTGACTGACACGCCTTTAGTCACTCTCTGGTCCAAGCTCTTGCTGTAAGCATCGAGCCTCTCTTTGGCTTGTTCCTCGGTTATCTCACCGGCTTCGACGGCGGCTTGGATTCGCTTAACGATGGCTTCGTATTCTGCCCTATGGTCTTCCCCTCTCACTCTTTCTAGTAGAGTCTCCGGTTCATTATCATCACAGTTATTGGCAGCAATGACTATCCCAAACGTCATAAAGGCCAAGTTTTTTTAATGAACTCTCTTTTAATAGCCCGGTTTGAATATCCCACCCACGTAACTTATAATACTCGTCTCTTATCCTTTCAAATTCCATCCTATCCACTGCTTTCCCCTTGCGCGATATAACCTCATTACCTCTACCAGGGAGCAATAGTTCTGGGTTGAGCCTAACGAAACTATCGGCAATAGGTTCATCCCGTTCTATAAAATAAAATTCCGACAGGTAATCATCCTCTCTTCCTTTTCTCCCTTCCCTCAAAAGAATGGCACGATTCAA
>DUER01000043.1 GCA_011192075.1 Dehalococcoidia bacterium
ACAAGTCATGGGTCAGGGGTCTGGGCACAGTAACACCCTGCAAGCATACTGCTATAGCATCAGCCTCGGCGGGACCAATCCAAATAGGTAGATAACGTTCTGATATCTTCTCCTTCAGAATCACCACCCGTTGGTAATTCATCAGGCTAACCCGAATACTGTCAATAGTCATTTCTACCATGGTCAACCCTCCTTCTGTTTCTCTGCCGATGTATCTAAATTTTACCCCACATCACCAATGCTGTCAACTAGACGAATTGATTAGGAGGTATTTACCACTTCAGGTATTTTGCTATAATAATTATAACCCTCTCGGTGCAAAATTTCAGGCAAACAGGCAAGAAAATGACGAAAACAGGCGTTTTTTACCATGAAGTTCTTTCTCAATATACATGGTCGATTATTGGGCAGAAACTGAAGAATTTCCCTCAACTCATTAAAGAGCTATCTTCAAATCCTAATCTCGTTATTTACCAGATAGAACCGGTGACTGAAGAACTGTTATTAAGAATCCACACAAGGGAACATCTGAGTCATATTAGGCACGACATTAACTGGGAGTGCGGAATCTATGGCGCTGGTGCTTGTGTCATGGCTGCGGAGAAGGTCTGGAAAGGCGAGATAAGGAATGCCTTCTTGGCTTTGAGTTGTTGCCATCATGCTCACCATGATTATGCCTGGGGAGGCTGCACCGTATCTGGTACAGGGCCAATGATAGCCTATATGCGTGAGCAATTCGGCGTAAGACGTTTTGCCATTGTCGACACTGACTCTCACCACGGAGACGGAGCCAGAGAGTTGACCATAGGAGATAAGGATGTTCTCCATGTCTGTTTCTGCAGCACTGATAGGGTTGAGGACGATGAAACTAAGATTGCTGTAAATGTGGGCTGGAGGACAACCGACAGCGAATACTTAGATAAGGTGAGGAGGGAGTTCATTCCCCGAGCCCAAGAATTCAAACCCGATATTATCTTCCATGTGCTTGGTCATGACACTGCTCAGGGCGACTATGGGGACCGAGGTCTGTCTTGGGATTTCTTTGCCCAATTGGTAGAGGATGTTAAAGAGTGTGCCGATAGAGTATGTGACGGTAGATATTTAGTAGGCTTGGGTGGTGGCTCAAAGTACGAAATTGCTGATTACATCACGCCGAAGATTATCGAGATTCTGACTAAATTTTAGAACAAACTCAGGCTTCCCTCTAACTCCTGCGCTAAAAAGGAGTTCGCCTCACTTTCGCCAACAATGCTTCGTGGTGTAAAATAGGTCAGGCTAGGGGAATTTGTATTCCTTATCTTCAATAGTCCACCTGGCATGACAGTGAGGAGTGGAGAAACGGACAGTAGTTATTCCAATTCTAGTTTGAATGACGGATATGTCACCATGTTTGCCGGCAAGGGCGGAGTGGGTAAGACGACCTGCGCCGCAGCTACTGCCCTGCATTGTGCATCGCTCGGAGAGGAAGCTCTGGTCGTATCCACTGACCCCACTCCATCTCTATCCCACATCTTTGAGGTAAAAGAAAAGCAGAAACCGGTAAGAGTTGCCGAGGGCTTATATCTGGCTGAGCTTGGCATAGACGAGGTAAAACAGATGTGGGATGAAAAGTTTGGTCGGGAAGTTTATGAGGTTTTCTCTGCCTTCGTGTCGGTTCCGTATGAGCAGTTTGCTGATTTTATAACGTCAATTCTGCCCGGTTTAAGGGATGAGTTTACGGTCGACTACATAAGACGGTTGGCTAACGAGAAGAGGTATGGGAGAATAGTCTGGGATACGGCTCCTCTGGGGCAGACTCTGGGTCTGCTTGAGACACCAGCTATGCTCAGCCAGCACCTGAAGCCGGCTCCTCGTATCTACTCCAGGCTGAAGCTCAGCACAAAAACTAGACGGTCAGTGCTGGATATCATCAAGGGCTGGGAAAGTTTATCAGCTGAGGACATGTATTTCCTCAGAAATTCGGTAAGGTTTGTCATGGTTACTATCCCTGAGGCGCTGGCTGTTGAGCAACTTGAAAGCATTGTTGCCGAATTTGCTAAGTTTGGCTTCAAGGTTAAGCAGTTAATAATAAATAATGTAATCATGGATTCATCCTCAGAGTTTCTTTTGACTAAAGCCCAGCAGCAGCGGCAGTATATTGAACTTCTTCATGACAGGTATCACTATATGGAAATATTTGAGTTGCCTATGTTTCCCCACGAAATAAAGGGGGTGGAGAGACTTAAAGATATTGAGAAAAGCCTGTTTGAGTAGGCAAATAAATGGCAGCAGGCTTGCTTAACTAATAAAAAATCTGACGCCTGATGTTATGAAATAGCCGCCGAGTGAGAGGAGAGCCAGACCACATACCATAAGAAGCCCACGATATACCACATCTTTCATGACCTTTCTTCCCGTGGCTACGATAAATGCCACCAGAGCATACCAGGCCAAATCTGCTAGGATGTGACCGGTGAAGAAGGAGGCTACCCCGGCGATTCCTAGATTCAGCGACCATAGCAAGTAGGTCATGCCTATGGTTATCCACCAGATGAGCCAGTAGGGGCTGGAGAGACTAACTAGAACTCCAGAAAGGACTAGCGTCCTGCCTCGTCCCATTCTTAGGGAGGCTGTGGGGATGGTTGCCTTCTGCCAACCCCTTCTTAGTGTCAGCGAACCCATTCCCAGCAGGATAGTACCCCCCAAAAGGCTGACAACGGCTAGTACCAGATCATTCTCTATAACCTTGCTCAGCCCTGCCACTAAAGCAGCTATCAGCGCTAGCTCCAGTATCCCATGTCCTAGGACTAGCTGGGGACCAGCCCAGAAGCCCCGCCGGGCTGCTTCGCTAATGGTGATTGCCAGTAGGGGACCAGGCATCATGGCTCCCGAGAGGGCAATCACAAAAGATGTGGTAAAGATGAGGAGAAAAGTGGCTTCAGGCACTCACTCAGTATAGCAAGGAAGAGTGGTGGGCTCAAGAAGTGGGCTTATGGCTCTAGGCGCCAGCCATTTTGAGCCTCTCAGCGACCTCAGCCCCGTAGGCCTGAGCCCGGGCATTCATAATCTCATCCAATGGGAGTTCCTGGTAATGCCCGTGGTCACAGACATATTCAATTTGTAGTTCACCATCCTTATTATGAGAGTGGAAGATGGCGTTGTTTTTAGCATCGAACTTAACAGGTACGATTCGGTTTTCCTGGCACATATTCAAATCAAAGGTGGGAGTAGCCTTAATCCACTTCCCCTCGATATACAGTTCATCATAGCCGTGGTAGACAAACAAGTTTGTCCCCATTATTTCTGCCAGTTTCCCGAAAGGGAGATAGTTTCGGATGTTAGCAAATCTTAATCGAGCCGGGATGCCTACAGTTCGGGCCAAAGCGGCAAGGAGAACCGCTTTTTGAACACAGTACCCTTCCCCTCTGTCTAAGATGGTGCTTGCCTGGTAGTGTTCCGGGAGATAACGCGGTGAATAGGGGTTATATTTAATCTCATCCCTGACAAAGTAAAAAAGGCTCTTAGCTTTCTCGGCGATTCTTTCTTGTCTGTTAGTTAGCTCTTGGGCTTTTTCTTTTATAGACCTAGTCCCACAATCTATTGCCGGTGTAGGTTTCAAATATTCTTCCAGTGGCAAATCCATAGTTACCCTCTAAATTTGTAAAATGATAACGGTAGACCATGCTGTATGAATGGTAAAACTTTTGAGAATACCTTCGCACTAGTCTACTGAAGTTCGAATCCCCCTTGGTAAGCAAATTGTACAATAGACGGAACCTTTAGTCTAGCCTTCGGTATCCTAGCCTAACCAACTATGGTTCGAGTCCCCTTTGGTGAGGCAAACAGGTCTTGTTCTATCTCCTAATCTCAAAGTCTGGGGATTACATTCAGCCCATTTCAAAGTAAGGCTTCAGCCGCCAGATGGCGCCGTGATAGGCCTTTAGGGCCAACGGGTGAATTTCTACAACATTATTCTCATCAGCCAACGAGATAAGTTTTGTTGGCACTGGCGGGGAGGAAACTTCTCCTTTCTTGTAATATTTGCAGCCTTCGTATTGACAGCCTTTCCATTATATGCTATTCTATAGTATACTATGTTGGTCATATTAGTCAACTAGCTCATGCGTTGTGTTTGTCAACAAGGAGGAAAGGTCAATGAAGCTTTCTACTAGAGGACGATATGGGACTAGGGCACTCTTAGAGCTAGCCCTCCATCAGGGGGAGGGACCGGTCTTACTAAGAGATATCGCTGAAAGGCAACAGATCTCGTTGTCGTACTTGGAGCATTTAATTTCACCTCTCATAGCTATGGGTATAGTACGGAGCGTCCGAGGTGCCAGAGGTGGAGTTTTGCTAGCCAAGGCTCCTGAGGAGGTAAAGTTGAGCGAGATCATTCAACTCCTTGAGGGCTCTATTGCTCCTACGGAGTGCGTTACTAATCCCGGGGTATGTACACGGTCTGAATTTTGTGTCACGCGTGATATCTGGGATGAACTCAAGAAGGTAATAGACGGAGTTCTGGAGGCTACAACACTACAGGATTTGGTCGAGCGACACAAAAGAAAAGAACAGCCTGAAGAGGTGATGTACCACATATGAGTTTGGCCGGTCGATAACTGTGACGGAACATATGGCAGTATGAAAGGAGCAAACCAAATGACAGAGACAATTCAAAAAGTGGAGAAGCTGAGGTATAAGACAATAGAGATACCAAAGCTAACCAGAGGCATAGCCAGGGACTCTTCTGAGCTAATCGGAAATACACCTCTGGTCAGGTTGAACCGAGTAACTGAGGGCGCGAAGGCAGAGGTGGTAGCCAAGCTTGAGTCGTTTAATCCCCTAGGGAGTGTGAAGGACAGGATAGGGGCATCAATGATTCTTGATGCTGAGGAGAAAGGGCTCATTAATAAGGATACAGTTATCGTCGAACCTACCAGCGGTAATACCGGCATCGCCCTCGCCTTTGTCTGTGCTGCCAGGGGGTATAGGCTTATTCTCACCATGCCCGACACAATGTCCTTGGAGCGGAGGCAGCTTCTCTCTATTTTTGGCGCTGAGCTGGTGCTAACCCCTGGGACTGAGGGAATGCCTGGAGCAGTAAGAAAGGCGGAACAACTGGTGGCAGAAAACTCTGGCTACTTTATGCCGCAGCAGTTTAAAAACCTGGCAAATCCAGAGATACATCGGCTGACCACCGCTGAGGAGATATGGCGAGATAGCGACGGCAAAGTAGACCTCCTTGTCAGCGGAGTGGGTACTGGGGGGACGATTACCGGGGTAGCTGAAGTAATCAAGCTGAGGAAGCCTGGATTCAAAGCTATCGCTGTTGAGCCGGTTGATTCCCCTGTTCTTTCCGGGGGAAAGCCAGGAGCACACAAAATTCAGGGTATTGGGGCTGGCTTTGTCCCCGATGTTGTAAGATTAGATTTAGTTGATGAAATTGTTAAGGTCACTAATGAAGATGCCGGAATAATGGCTAAAAGACTAGCCAAAGAGGAAGGGATACTGGCTGGTATATCCTCAGGGGCAGCCGCCTGGGTAGCACTGGAAGTAGCCAAAAGACCGGAAAATGAAGGTAAACTTATAGTGGTAGTCTTACCTGACACCGGTGAGCGTTATCTATCCACATGGCTCTTCCAAGAGCTTTATCAGACTGCTTAAGGTATATAAAAAGGAAGGTTAGCTTGTTTAAGATGTTAAAAGAGGACATTCAAACGGTTTTTGCCAGAGACCCGGCAGCGAGGAGTGTGCTAGAGGTAATCTTCTGCTATCCGGGGCTGCATGCCCTATGGTTTCATCGCTTGGCTTGTTTTCTCTGGTGGCACAAGCTCCGGCTCCTAGCTCGCTTCATCTCCAACATTAGTCGTTTCCTGACTGGTATCGAAATCCACCCCGGAGCCAAAATCGGCAGGCGTTTCTTCATCGACCACGGAGCAGGAGTTGTCATCGGAGAGACGGCAGAAATGGGAGATGATATACTGATGTATCAGGGAGTTGTCCTGGGTGGTACCACTTTAAAGAGGGGGAAGCGCCATCCTACCGTTGGCAATAATGTAGTAATTGGAACCGGGGCGGTAGCTTTGGGTGCCATCACCATAGGCGATGGAGCTAGAATTGGCTCAGGTTCAGTAGTGGTAAAGTCAGTGCCAGCTGGAGCTACAGTGGTGGGAATCCCGGGAAGAATAGTGAAAGACCGCCACAAACCCTTCATAGACTTAGAGCATGGGGAATTACCCGACCCGGTGGCGGAAGCCATCAGGCTAGTCTTGAAAGAGCAGGAGCAGATTCAGGAGCGCCTGGAGAAGCTTGAGGTCTCAGGAGGGATTTTAACACCTAAAGATGAACTGAGTGACAGAAAGAGGGAAATCATGAAGGAGTTCAGCCAAGGAGGTGGAATATGAGGTTCGAAACGCTGGCTATTCACGCCGGGGAGAGGCCAGATGCAACATTTGGTGCCGTCTCAGTGCCCATTTACCAGACATCGACCTTTATCTTCGAGGATGTAGGCAAAACAAGAGGCTATGATTACTCGCGTACAGCAAACCCGACCAGGAAGGTTCTGGAGGATACCATTGCTCAGCTTGAGGGAGGGAAGGCAGGGTTTGCCTTTGCCACCGGAATGGCGGCCGAAGCCACGGTCATGCACCTGCTTGAAGCTGGGAGCCACGTAATTTCAGGGGATGATGTCTATGGCGGAACTTATAGGCTATTCCAGAATGTGATGCAGAACTTTGGGTTGGAGTTTACTTTCCTGAGAATGGACA
>DUER01000044.1 GCA_011192075.1 Dehalococcoidia bacterium
AATGTATTCCTGTCTTGAGATTTTGTCAATAGCCCCAAAATCCATAAGTGAGGAATGTGGTTGGGGGCTGGGGGAGGTTAAAGGTGCAGGGAGCTTGAGTAACAATATGCAATTTTGTGCAATGAGGTGACATTCCAAGCTATCGTTACCTAGCCTACAATTATAGTGACTCTTTAGTTTAAAGAACCACCCCAAAAGAGGTGGGGAATCTGGCGTCTATTTCTTCAGCCAGTCTAAAAGCGGATTCCTAAACCAGCAATGATCTTTATCAAGTAGACGAATGCAGGAACCACTATGGACGCTATCAGCTTGCGGATGATATTCGCATTGAACGGCCACGTTGGGGTTTCTTGGACTAGTCTATGGTAAGTCGCCCACAAGCTGATAGTAGAGGATAGTCCCTCTGCTCTTTTAAGTTGACCCCTTGCCGCTCGTTCTTTCAGTTCACGTGAGGCCTCTGTCAAATGTTTCCGAGCTAGAGCCAGCTCACGCGTCTTGATATTAGATATAGCATTGTGAGCGCTCCACATAGATAGAAAGAACATCAATACTATCACGCAAATCAGCATTGAGTATGTAAAAATGTTATTCCAGTGTAGCAGGTTTTCCCATGTCTGGTTGAGCAAACTCAGGCTGGTGCCACCGATAAAAGCAAACGTTATGCCCAGACTCCACTGGGCGATGGGTGTCAGCAGGTCAGTTTCTAAAATATCCAGTTTCAGCGGCTGACGGCTCAACCGAGCGATGCGTATGGTGCTGGCTAATGTATCATAGATTAGCCAGTATAAGAGGCCATTGAATATCGTGCCTACAATTACTAAATACACGCTCGACCATAGTTCACCGGATCCCCATCCTAGGTTCCAGGGTTGCCCTATGGCAATAGCTAAGGCTACTCCCACGAGTACAGCCACCCATTCCCAGCGGCGGTTCGGTGTTGAAACTTTTACCGCCAGTCGGTTGAAAGCCTCATCATCCAGGGATAATAGGGGTCTGAAAGCTTGGATAGCCCGTTCACGTAACCGCCACATGAACGGATATACTATAAGGATGTAGATTATCAGGATCGGTCCATTTATAGGGTTCTGTAAATATTCCCACCCCAAAAGATTAGCGAGTGCGCCATCCAGGTAGGTTGATAAGATCAGTAGTATGATTAGCACAGCGGTAATCACAGCGGTCGCCCAGTACCACGGTAGGCGAAATCGCTTCATTATTGTATCTAGAAGGGTGTAAGCACGGTACTCTTCTGCCATGTAGCCTCTCCTGTACGCCGTTAGTATTTATTGCATGAACTGCTAGTGAACACTTTAAATAACCGAGTTCGCTTTGTCAATTCTAGATAAAAAGGAGGAATTTTAGCTAACAAATAGCTAACGGAAGCAACGAAATGGGATAATACAAAACGGTACTATACGTACAAATCAGGCTTTCCCAAGTAGATAGAATAATATCAAACTGAGCATAAGGGTATTATTTGGGACACCGTCTAACAGACTTTTAATCATGGTGTCGCAGGTTCGAGACCTGCAAGGCCTACCAAAGCTAGAAGACTGACCCCTTAAGGGGATTTAAGAAAGAATCAGGGTGTCAAGACACTAGGTCGAGCTACAACCTGCTTTTATTATATTGGAAGATTATGTATAGTTATGCTGCCCTACTGAAAAGCACACTACATCAGTTTTAAATTTTTATCTTTAAACGGGGAGTTCAACCCTCCCCCGTTTCCACCAATGACAATAAATAGAAACGCTAGCCTTTTGCCACTAGCGTTTTTATGATTTACTGTTTTGAAGAACACAAATATTATGTCAATTATATATTCTTCTGCACTACCCTGAATTGTTACGGAATAACATTAATCAACATGTCGCCAAACCGTCGAACCTGCCACTCAAGGGTCTTTGTATCGATATTAAGAATCATTCCTTTTTTGAACAATCTGACGTTTTGTCCAATATCATAGGATGTATTCGTGTAGGCTTTGAGCCAATTGACACCATTCCTTGGGTGGCTTATCATTACAATAGATTGAGGCAGTATTACACTCCACGTCTTAGCATACTTTTACTCTAGTCTTAGCAGGTGACCTTGAGAAACAGGGTTGAAGGAGGTACTCATGCCAAAGGAACGTCTTAATGTGGATCTCTCTGGCAAGACAGCTATAGTGACAGGAGGTAGCCGTGGCATTGGGAAAGCCATCTCCTTAGCTCTGGCCCAAGCCGGGGCTAACATTGTCATCGCTGCCCGTTCAGAAGAGGAGCCACCCTCCCTACCCGGTACCATCTACAAAACTGCAGAGGAGATAAAGGTTCTGGGTGGGAAGGCCCTGCCAGTCCGCTGCGATGTAACGGTAGCTGGCGAGGTCGAAAGCATGGTAGGGAAGGCCGTGAGCACCTACGGTGCCATCGATATCCTAGTCAACAACGCTGGTGTTTTGCACGGCGCGACCTTTCTGGAGACGGAGATAAGCGACTTCGACAATATATGGCGGGTGAATGTCTTGGGCGTCTTCCTGTGCACGCGGGCTGTTCTTCCCATCATGATACAGCGAAAGAGCGGGAGCATTATCAACATTTCCTCTAGTCGGGCAGAGAGTACTGATACGAGGAACAGCGCTTATTCAGCGAGCAAGGCGGGGTTGAACCGGATGATGCTTAAACTTGCCGCGGAGGTAGCTGAGTACAACATTGCCGTCAACCTGCTTAATCCAGGGACAATGGTACGCTCAGAGGGGATAATCGCTAGACTGCCGGCTAATATAACGGATAGCCTCCCTCCTACATCGATAGTGGGACCGCCTACCGTCTGGCTAGCAGCACAGGACGCTGCCAGCTATACAGGAAAAATTGCCCAAGCTGATACATTTGGAACTGAATGGCCGTGATAAGTGTAATTATGCGCCGCGTTTAATCTCACGCCGGAATTTTCGGTGTGAGACTATAGCCGAAAAAAGGAACCTTATTTAGTGCGGAATGTGGTTGGGGGTTTGGGGGTTAACCACTTGTTATCTTTTTCTTACCCTTGTTAAGCACAATCCACTCTTCAAGCCCTTGCCTACTCTTAGCAAGCGGCTCTGTTAATCTCTCAGCATTAATGCCCACCAAATAGCTGGTTGACTTATACTTCTTTGCCTTATCTATCTCCCTATTAAACCCATCAGTAATCTCATAAGCATTTGCCAATATTGAGAGTATGTTTGGGTCTATGTAGTCCATTTTCTCCTTATTTCTCTTCCAGGTAGCTGCCTTGAACTTCTTCATTTGCGGCTGAAGTGAGAATGACTCCACTAGCCTGTGATTGTAATCTATTTCCGACAGTAGGCTTTTAACCACAGCTAATCGTCCCTGCTGTTCCCTTTGCTTTCTGAAAAAAACATTGAACAGAAGAAAAATAATTACAGGAGCTAGATAGGACAGAAACTTGCCTATCTCACTCCAGTCATAATCCACAGGTCACCTCTTGTGTCATCTCTAAGGTTCAATTGTATGTCTCTATTAATATCAATGCAACCTACTATGGAATAGAGTCTATCAGAGGAGATTGCTCGGTGTATGGGTTAGTGGAAATATGCTCACCGTGTGGGTTAAACAAGAAGGTATTATGAATCTCTTGCGCAAAATGGAGATAGTGTGCTCAGCTACTGAGGATTAACTGCTTATTTCTCTAATAATACCTATGACCCTTCCCTGTATCTCCACATTATCTAGGTCTTGATACATCGGCTCCATTTGCCTGTTAGCCGGCTGAAGGCAGATACGATTCCCGTCACGGTAAACCTTCTTGAGGGTCACTTCTTGCTGCTTCTTCAGCCATACTGCAGCCATGTCGCCATTATCGACCTTACTTGCCTGCTGCATTAATACGATGTCCCCATCATCAATAAGGGCGTCAATCATCGAGCTTCCCTTTACCCTAAGAGCATAGATACCTTCCCTACCCCGTATCAATTCATCAGATAATTTCACTATCTCCTCAGGAACAGTAGACCAGGTATCCGAGGTAGGTACTGGTAACGGTTCCCCAGCAGCTATTGTTCCCAACAATGGCACTTGCCGAGCAACTGGCTGCTCCGTTTCAATAAGACGTACGCTCCTGAACACTTTTGGGTCACGATGGATGTAGCCTTCTCTTTCCAACATATTTAGGTGATACTGAACTACGGAGGAGGTACTAATATTACATCCCTTGACTATGTCCCTGACCGTAGGTGTGTAGCCTCTTTGGCGAAGGAAAGCACGAATGAAGTTTAAGACACGCAAACGGCTCTTAGGAATACGAGCCATTCCCCACCCCTTTTTTTGATACACTCGTTCTAGAACAATGATATCATAAAATAGACGCGTTGTCAATAGTTCGTATTGACATTCATTACAGAAAATGATAAATTGTAGTCAGGTATTCATGAAGCGCCCGGGGGAGGCTAGCTTCTTGGATAGACTACTATAGAAGATGGAAGGAGGAATGAATGCCAGGACCAGAAGACAATGTTAAATATCCACCACCGCCAAAGATAACTCAAGAAGAAACAAGTAAAAATTTACCCAAGAGTAAAAAAGACCACTACGAGGGAGTTAAAGTACCTCCCCTACCACCCCTGGAGAAATCACAAGTCCTCAGGGTGATTGAATCAGGCTTTAAAGAACAAGAGGATATCGGCCGATATGTAATGACTCCACCACCGGAGCTACCGTATCGGATACTGCCGCTTCAAACCAAATTCGTGAGTGCTAACACCAGACATCTAAAGGAGATTGGTGCCTTCAGGACTCTCATGCCTGAACTCTTTGGTGATGCTGGTTACAAAGCGGTAGACGATGCCTATGCCAGCTTCGCTTACTCAGAGTTCGCGTCAGCTCAGCGCAGGGGACAACTAAAGAACGCCCCTAACTGTACGGCTCGTGAGATTGGCACCTATATTGCTACCGCCTATGACATCCAGAATTTCCCGATTGTAGTTGCTGAAGCCACCGATGACAGAGTAAGGATTCAGCTTTATAAAGGCTTACCTGTCTATTGTCCCTATGATGTACGCCGAGGCGACTACAGGCTTTGTTCCGCCACTGCCGCTTACGAAAGGGAAATAACCAAAATGTGTAACCCCAAATATAGAGCCTTCCTCTCCCGAACCAAAGCCATTGGCGACGATTGCTGCGAACTAACTATTGAGCTTGACCCAGACTATAAAGGCTAAAATAGTAACAACCTCCCCCGGGCAAAAGCCACAGTTATTATTTATTCAGGCTCTAATTTAGACTCTGGGTTAGGCTTCGGGTTTAATTATTTTTCTTACGATTTCGGCTACCCGCCGTCCACTATCAATAGCGCCTGTAGCTCCAACTACTCCTAGAGGTAGCATTGCATCGCCAACATTGTATAGGTTTTTCACCGGTGTCTCGATAGGCATACCGAACCACGCTGTGGTCGCCGTATCTTCACGGTCAACATTGCGCGGGTCTAGTTTCAGGATTCTCCCGTACTTCTCCAACCCCGGCAACTGTTCCTGCAAGTCCAAGGTGGTTTGTCTCAGCTCTTCCTCTTCATCCATAGGGACACAGTAGCTTCGCGGGCTGGCGTAGGCAAACAATACGTGTTGTCCCGGTGGTGCGTAATCAGGTGAAATACTGCTCATCGGGATGATACTGGTAATTCGACGGGTCCCAGCGAGCATCATAATAG
>DUER01000045.1 GCA_011192075.1 Dehalococcoidia bacterium
GTGGCATCCCTGGTTGGATTCGAACCAACGACCCGCTGCTTAGAAGGCAGCCGCTCTATCCTCTGAGCTACAGGGACTTGAAGCTAAATATTAGTTATTAGATGACGTTATGTCTATAATTGGCGTTAAAATGGCGTTATTTTTTGGAGACACACCATTTTTACCTGGGGGCAGTACCTCATCCAATAGAGACATAGCATCCGATTGCATCCCCTCAATTATATGACTGTGGACATCCATTGTAAAGGCTACGCTCGAATGCCCTAGAGCTTCACTGATAACCTTTGGCTTAGCTCCACGTAGTAACATAAGTCTGACGAAGGTATGCCTTAAATCGTGCAAGCAGGCATTCTCTAGGCCAGTTCTTTCTACTATCCTGGCGAAATTATGAGTTAGCACGCCCGGTTCAGCCGGTTTGCTTTCAACATGAGTAAAAACAAGGTCATCCAAAGTAAACTCTTTTCCTAGCTCACGATATAGGCGCTCCAGCTCTAGTCGGTATTCCCTTAAATAAATGGCCAGTTTAGGCGTCATACTCACTCCGGCGTCGGCTATGATTACAGGTCAAATCTTTGAGGGAACGGAAGTCAACGGGAATCATGCAACCAAGATGTTAAGGATAGGGAAGAGCCAGAGCAGATATTTATAGATACCAGGAGTGGTATTTAAGAGGCTAGGTATCTTTATTAGATTGACCTAGCCTTTTTATTACCGATTGAACAAAATGCAAGAATGTCACATTAATCAAATCAATACGTTTCCTATACGCTACCGTGAATACATCCTCTTCCTCTTAGAGCACCCTGAGAAATTCGGGACGAAGAAGAGTCGGGTCCTTAGTGCTTAAAATGTCCTCCAGTTGTTTAAGTACCCTTTCCCTGTCATATGGTAGTCGACCTCGAATTGAGAAGTAATTCGAAGCATGCATTGAACTGAAGAAGCAATCAGTAAAATTCGAATTCTCTACAAGTGTCTTCAGCTCCTCTAGAGAGTGGAAAGGCGAAACGGGATGGAATTCACCTGTTATCGCTTTCTCATAGAGAGGCGTACCGGGAACTAAGACCAAAGTTAAAGCACCAACATAGTTTGGGTCAATATCGTTCAGAATTCTTGCTGTCTCACTAGAATGTTTTTGTCTCCCCTTAATACCATCCAGTCCTAGAATCACTGTAACTGAGAGAATAATTCCAGCCTCCTTTATTTTTGCGCCGGCTTCAACTATCTCATGATAACTGACACCTTTTCCGACCTTCAGCAATACTTCTTCGTCACCACTCTCCACACCCATGTAAAGGATGCCTAATTTTGCCTTCTTCAAATTCTTGAGTTCGTCTATGTCTCGCTGTAGAACATCCTGGGGAGTGGTATATGCAGCGATTCTATCAAGGTCAGGTAATTTCTCATTCAGGTATTGGAGTATTTCAAGCAGTTTCTCTGACGGGTAGACTAGAGCGTCACCGTCTTGCAGAAAAATTCTCCTTCCATCCCACTGTTTGGCTATAGCATACACTATCTCGGGGTTAGCTGGAGTCTGAATACCGTATTTATTATATAGAGCCAAGGCGTCAATCTCATTTTTAACATCATGAACTTCCCTTATCCCAAGCTTGGAGCCGTAGTAATAGTTACAGAATGTACACCGATGATGGGAGCACCCACTGGTTATAGGTAGAAAGTAACTGCTCCGTTCACTTGGTGGACGGATTATTTCAGGTCTTCTAAAACTCATGAAGGTCCTCGCTTATTCCAGGTGATATATTACCTCCAACCAGTTGTAATGATATTATACCCCCTTTCTAATCCTCGGACTAACATTATAACTGGAGTCCTTTTCGGGGGGCAGGTCAGGATAGAATTTATCTCGGCTACTCCTGAGCTTCAGATCTTTACGCAGATACTAGCACCATCAGTAATGGCTCCTGGTATCATGCGTACCTCGGCGCAGTCGCCGGCCTGGTAAACTTGCGGGAGTTTATCTTCTAAGGCATGAAATAGTATCGGGTTGGGTTTAATATCTTCAGCTATGACCACTGTGTCTACCTCAATTGTTTGCCACCCTCCCTGAGGAGTGGTGATAACTACCCCTTTATTGGTTATCTTCTCACATTCTATTTCGCTTATTATGATGACCCCACTTTTACGTAGGCTTTTCATGACTCTCCACCTCGTGGGTATAGACATCTCTGGTGCAAGCTCTTGATTTCTTGCCAGAATGATCACTTTTCTGCCACGCTCCACTAAAAACTGAGCTAGTTCCACGGTGCCCAAGTCACTACCGATAATGGCAACGTTTTTTCCCAGAGGCATCCAGCAGCGTGTCAACCACCTCAAGGTAGATGGTTTTAGGCGCCTCAGCATGGGTCTGCAGAGGGACAAGGCTATTCTTAACCACCAAGAGAGCTTCTTGGCTCTGTCTTGACCACTTATCATCTCCCGTAGCTCGGAACCGCTGAAGACATTGCGTGCTTTAGCCCCAGGGATTTGATTATGTACAAGGCTGGGCCCGATAGCCACGATGATTGCATCTGGATTCATGCTCTCAATCAATCCCGGTTTAACCTCTTTTCCAAGCTTAACCTCGATAGGTAGCTTTCCTATTTGTGTTACTATCCAGTTGAGGAAATCTTCGTTGTCACCATTCACTATGGAGGCAAAAAGCATTGATCCACCCAAGCGGTGTTCCTTTTCGTACAGTGTTACCCGGTGACCTCGCAATGCCGCCAGTCTAGCTGCCTCCATCCCTGCCGGGCCACCGCCTATTACCACGACCTTCTTGGTGTGAATTGCGGGCTGAATTCTGAACTCAGCCTCCTTGCCGGTGGCAGCGTTAATCGTACACAGTATGGGTTCACCCTCGAGATGCTGACCGACACACCTGTAGCAGTATATACATGCTCTGATGTCATCTCGCTTGCCTAAAGCAAGTTTGTTAGGGAGCTGTGGGTCAGCAAGAAACGATCGGCCTATGGCGATGAAGTCTACCTTTCCCCACCGAAGTAGCTTTTCGCCAAGTTCAGGGCTGATTCTTCCTACAGCTATTACCGGAATCTTGACCAATTTCTTTATTTCCTTAGCATAAGACACCAAATTACCCGCTGGGTAAACGATTGGAGCGTCTATGAAACCCCCAATGATCCCCCCGTAGCCGCTAACGTGGACAGCATCTATACCGGCCTCCTCTAGCATGCAGGCCAGTTCCCTGCTGTCCTCAGGAGTGATGCCGTTCTTAATCCCGAACTCCCTTCCGTCAATCCGGCACCACAACGGATAAGAGTCCCCTGTCTTTTCCCTGACTGCCTTTATTACTTCGAGCAGGAACCTAGCCCTGTTTTTCAGGTCTCCACCGTACTCATCCTGACGCTTGTTTGAGGCTGGAGAAAGGAATGAGCTGAGGAGATAACCGTGAGCAGCATGGATCTCTACCCCGTCAAACCCGATTTTCCTCGCCCGCTCTGCCGCCTCGGCGAAGCGTTTAACTAGCCTTCTGATATCCTCTACTGCTAGCTCTCTTGTCATCGGGTTGGTTGGAATACTGGCAAAGCGCCTCATCCTCCGATTAAACTCTTCCCGGGTCAATTCTCTTAACGCTTCCATCGTGGCAAAACTGGTTTGAGATGGTGCTGCCGGCGTAATACCCTCCGTTATATCGACCATTGCTAACTTGCCTGCGTGCACCAGTTGTAAAGCAATCTTGGCGCCGTGTCGGTGAACGGCTTCAGCAAGTTCACCCAGGCCGAGGACAAATTTATCGTCGGAGATAGCTACTTGATAATCCAGATTCTTTCCCCGGGGAGCATCGACGGCAACGACGCCGGCGATAATGAGCCCAACGCCACCCTTGGCACGCTCCTCGTAGTAATTCTTAATTCGCTCGGTGACATAACCGTCTCTAGTGGCAAAATTTGTCCCCATGGGAGCCATGACAATCCTGTTTCTCAGTTCCAGTTGCCCGATTCTACCGGGTTCTAATAACTTCTTAAATCGCAAGTTGGTACTCGTCAATGTACTATCCTGAGAGACTAGTGGCGGTTATTACTGTTTGGTATTTGCCGAAATTTTACGAGGTAAACTGCGATCATCCTAAATGATTTAAACACCTCTGTCAACAGTGGAGTGGCTGTAATAAAAAGGATGGTGAAGTTATAGGTCTAGGTGCAAGCGCTGTATGTGATTTTTCTCTCACTCAGTATGGCGTGGACATTATTACCACCGTTCTTTCGGGGACAGGGCGGGAAAATACGATGATCGTGATTATTGACCTGAATGAGTATCTACCCAGAATTAAGTATTAAGCCATCTGTTATACTGTGCAATCACGCAACAGAACGGACTATTGTTCACAGGGGTGACAGAAACGAGCTATTGTTTAACCTAGTAATATTCTCACCATCTAATACCCGTCACCCTTCGGCTAGCACGAGATTGACTGCTGCTCCAGCATGCATGCCATTGATTAGCTCACTTACCTCCATTACCTCTCCTCCCTTGACGTCTCATCCAGAGCCTGTCTTAACTCTTTTATGAAATTACCAATCGTTGACATGAAGTTATCATCAGTCTCTATAAGCTGAATTATCCGACTGCCGACAATCACCCCGTCAGCTATCCTAACTACCCGCCTTGCCTGCTCTGAAGTGGATATGCCAAAGCCAACACAAAGGGGCTGTTTGGCTATCTGCTTCACCCTGTTGACAAATACCTCTAAATCCGTGGGGAGCCTGTCTCTAGCTCCGGTAACCCCAGTTACTGAAACCAGATATATAAATCCCCGGGACTTCTGGGCTATGAGTTCGATGCGTTCTTTCGTGCTGGTCGGAGCCAAAAGGTAAATGAGGTCAAGCCCTTGCCTTTGGGTAATGGTCTCTAGCTCAGAACCTTCCTCTGGAGGTAGGTCAGGAATGATTAAGCCACTGACCCCGGAACTAGCACAAGCACCACAGAATTCTTGAAGGCCATAACTAAACACAGGATTAAAGTAGGTCATAAATACTAAAGGTATTTCAATTTTCTGGCTCAATTCCTTAGCTGTGTTAAGGCAAAGCTGAGGGGTAACCCCATTCTCTAGGGCGTAAAAGCTAGCCTTTTGGATAGTGGCACCGTCAGCCAGGGGGTCGGAGAAAGGTATTCCCAGCTCCACTATATCGCAACCGCTTGAAGCAAGAAAAGGAACTACCTTCAGGGTATCTTCAATGCTGGGGTAACCTACGGTAATATAGGCTATAAGGGCTTTGTGGCCTTGGCTAAAGACAGAAGTAATATGGCTCAAGGGTTCATCTCCAATGCCTTAACTACAATATCCATATCCTTATCGCCACGACCGGAGAGATTGACTACAATAATTTGCTCTCTATCTAGGGTGCTTGCCATCTTGGCAGCATAGAATATGGCATGAGCTGATTCAAGGGCTGGGATAATGCCCTCAGTTTGGCAGAGAAGTTGAAAAGCCTCTAGCACCTCCTTATCCTCCACGGCAACATATGTAGCACGACCAATAGTTTGGTAATAGCTGTGCTCAGGGCCGACGCCTGGGTAATCTAGCCCGGCTGAGATGCTGTGTGTCTCCATAATTTGTCCAGCGTAATTTTGAAGGACATATGATTTTGCCCCGTGAAGCACTCCTACCCTTCCGGCAACTAGAGAGGCAGCATGTTTACCTGTCTTGATTCCCCTTCCCGCTGCTTCCACCCCAATAAACTCAACACTTCTATCATTGATAAAGGGGTGAAAGATACCAATAGCATTACTTCCGCCCCCGACACAGGCGATTATATAATCAGGCAGACGATGACATTTGGCTAGGATTTGCTCTTTGGTTTCCTTGCCTATGATTGACTGGAAATCACGAACCATCACAGGGTAAGGATGTGGGCCTACCACTGAGCCCAAAAGATAATAAGTATCACGCACATTGGTTACCCACTCTCTTATCGCTTCGTTAATGGCATCCTTTAAGGTTTTACTGCCTGAAGAAACAGGACGCACCTCTGCCCCCAACAGTTTCATGCGGAAGACATTAAGCGATTGACGACGCATATCCTCCTCACCCATATAGACAATGCAGTTCAATCCCAGTTTGGCGCATATGGTAGCAGCAGCCACCCCATGCTGTCCGGCACCCGTTTCAGCAATGACCCTTCGCTTTCCCATCTTCTTAGCGAGGAGACCCTGCCCTAAAGCGTTATTTATCTTATGGGCCCCGGTATGAGCTATGTCCTCCCTCTTGAGGAAGATTTGAGCGCCACCACAATGCTCGGTGAGCCGTTGAGCAAAGTAAAGCGGCGTTGGCCTTCCTGAGTAGTCATGAGATAAGGAATTAAATTCAGCCCAAAAGGAGGGGGTATTCTTTGCCTCGTTATAGGCTTTGTTTAATTTGTCCAAAGCCGGGATAAGCGTTTCCGGAGCGAACCGGCCGCCAAACTGCTCAAAATAGCCATAGGAGTCAGGTAGCTGGTTATCTCTTGTTATCATCTGTCCTCCTTACTGCTTCGATAAATGCTTTTATCTTGGCTATATCTTTGGTTCCATCTGTCTCTACACCAGATGAGACATCTACTCCCCAAGGCGTTACTATCTCAATTGCTTGGGCTACGTTTTCGGGATCAAGGCCACCAGCAATAATCACCGGAAATTCCTTCGCTACATGTTGCGCTAACCCCCAGTTGAATGTTATGCCCGTTCCACCATATTTGCCCTCGACCTGAGAATCAAGAAGGGTGATAAACCTTTGTGGAGAAAATGTTTTAAGTCCGACAGTAAGCTTAGCATTTATCTCCTCACGGAGCTGCTGCCCAATCCGAATGGCTTTAATTATTGGCCTAGCAATTTGACGGCAGTATTCCCAGGATTCATTGCCGCTGAGTTGGATCCAATCTAAGCCACAGAAATCGGCGATTCTGTTTACTTCCAAAGCTGGAGTGTCAACAAAGACGCCGACTGGCTTTATGGTACTGATACTTTTCTTCACGGTGTCAACTATTTCACGTGCCTTTACCGGGCTCACCTGACGCCTAGTTGGGGCAAAAACAAATCCGATAAAGTCAGCACCAGCTTCAACTGCAGCCAGAGCATACACCTCCTCTCTAATGCCACAAATCTTGATCCAGGTCATGACATTAGCTCCTTCATCTTAGTCAAAATATTATTAGCAGTAACCAGAGCTTCGCCAATAAGAACGGCATTAACCCTCCAATCCATCAATTTTCCGATATCTTTCCGGCTCTTAATGCCGCTTTCAGCAACTACGATTTTTTGCCATGGAATAAGGGGACGCAATTGACCGGTGGTATTAATATCAACAGTAAAGGTATTAAGGTCTCTATTATTGATACCAATGATTTCAGCTCCGCTAAGAAGTGCTCTTTCTACCTCACCTTCGTTGTGAACCTCAACCAGACATTTTAAGCCGAGGCTATGACCTATTGAAAGGAGCTCTTTAAGCTGCTCGTGGCTTAAGATAGCCACTATCAGCAATAAGGCATCAGCGCCGTAGGCGCGGGACTCATAAACTTGGTATGGGTCGAATATAAAATCTTTCCTCAGTAGAGGAAGCTTAACCACATCTCTGATTGCTGCCAGATGGTAAATGCTACCCTTGAAATAGCTCGCCTCCGTTAGCACTGATATGGCATTTGCTCCGCCTTGAGCATAGGTTGTTGCCAGCTCAGTAGGATTGAAGTTTGGGCAGAGAATTCCTCGTGATGGAGACGCTTGCTTCACCTCAGCGATTAGCCGCATGTACTTACCCTTGAGAGCTAGGGTAAAATCAAGCGGCGGTTTCTGCTGAGCAACGCGCTTCTTTAAATGAGCTAGCGGCAGTATTTTCTTCCTTTGTTTAACCTCTTCTTTTTTTTGGGCGATAATTTCGTCCAGCACTTCTTTTCACCCTACTTCAATGGTCCGACTGAAGTTGATTAGCTCCTCTAGTTTAGCCTGAGCTTGACCATTATCAATGACTTTCTCGGCAATATGAGCACCCTCCTTGAAATCCGAGGCTTGATTGCCAGCTACCAAAGCTGCAGCAGTATTTATAACTACTACATCTCTCTTTGCCCCTCTTTCGCCATTCAAAATGCGGCGTAGTATTTCAGCGTTCTCACCAGATGTTCCTCCTTTGATCTCTGTCATGCTTGTCTTCTTAAAGCCAAAATCCTCAGGGTAAATCTCGTAGGGTGGCGATACCCCATATTCAGTAACATCCCATACTAGTGAGCCTCCACTGATTGATATTTCATCCATGCCGCCTATGCCATGCACCACCAAAGAATGCTTTGTGCCCAGACGGTAGATGACAGAGGCAATCTTTTCTCCCAGTTCTTCATTAGGCACACCGAGCACCTGATATTCAGCCATGGCGGGATTAGTGAGTGGTCCTAAGATGTTAAACACGGTGCGGATTCCAATCTCACGCCGAGGTACAGCTGCATATTTCATTGCTGGATGAAAAGTGGGGGCAAACATAAAGCCAATGCCCACGGTCTCCAAGCATTGAGCCACTGCTTCAGCGTCAAGATCAATCTTAATCCCTAGCGCCTCAAGGACATCGGCACTGCCACACTGACTGCTCATGGCGCGGTTACCATGCTTGGCTACCGTGAGCCCAGCACCAGCAGCAACAAAGGCAGCCGCCGTAGAGATATTAAAGGTGAAGGAGCCATCGCCTCCGGTACCGCAGGTATCAATCACTGGCCCAGTGACCGGGACAAGTGTTGCCTTAGAGCGCATAACACTTGCCAGGCCAGCAATCTCCTCTGCCGTTTCCCCTTTAATTCGAAGTGCGGTAACAAAGGCAGCAAACTGAGCTGATGTTGCCTCACCAGTCATTATCTCCTCCATAACCTTGGCGGCCTCCTTAAAAGTAAGTGAGTGTCCTAAAACTAATTTGTCTATCGCTTCCTTAATCATTGTTTCTCTCCTTGCCTTAAGAAATGTCTGAGTAAATCTTTCCCCACCTCAGTCATAAACGATTCAGGATGGAACTGAACACCTTCCACTGAATAATGGCGATGTCGTAGACCCATAATAATGTCATCGTCCGTCCACGCTGTTATCTCAAGGCAGTCCGGCAGCCATTCACGCTGCACTATTAGCGAGTGGTAGCGAATAGCGGAGAAAGGGTTGGGTAGGCCAGCCAGCACTCCCTGGCTATTGTGATATATTAGAGATGACTTGCCATGCATAATCCTCTCGGCTTGTCCAATTGTAGCACCATAGCTATAACCGATACACTGGTGCCCTAAGCAGACGCCGAGTATAGGTAACTTGGAACCAAAGTGCCGAATGATGTCGTTGGAAATACCAGCCCGCAGCGGCGTAGACGGACCAGGCGAAATGACTATCCGCTGAGGCTTCATCTTGTCAATCTCCTCAAGGGTGGTCTTATCATTACGCACCACCACTACCTCTTCACCTAGCCCACTCAAATACTGAAAGAGGTTATAGGTAAAGCTATCGTAGTTATCAATCAATAGTAACATGATTCCTCCCAGTTATCTCATCTGTATTCTCAGCCTGGTTGATAGCTTTGAGTAGTGCCCTTGCCTTATTCAGACTTTCCTCATACTCACGCTCAGGTATACTATCGTAGACAATCCCACTTCCTGCCTGTACATAAGCGATACCTCGCTTCATAACCATAGTTCTGATGGCTATCGCCATGTCCATATTACTCGAGAATGAGAAGTAGCCTACCGCTCCGGCGTAAGGTCCTCTTTTCTCAGGCTCAAGCTCAGCGATTATCTCCATAGCCCGGATTTTAGGGGCACCAGATACCGTACCTGCAGGAAAGCAAGCTTGCAGGGCATCAAAAGCGTTTAGTCCCTGCCGTAGCCTACCCTCCACATGAGTAACCAGATGCATAACATGGGAGTAACGCTCAACATCCATCAGGTCACTAACCTCAACCGTACCCGGCTCACTCACACGTCCAATGTCGTTTCGTCCTAAATCCACTAGCATAATGTGCTCAGCTCGCTCTTTTTCATCACTGCGGAGTTCCTGCTCCAGCATAGTATCCTGAGCTGGGTTTTTCCCCCGCGGTCTGGTCCCAGCCAGGGGGCGGGTCATAACTGTGCCATCCTCCACTCTCACCAGAATCTCAGGGGAAGCTCCAATAATACAAAAGTCGGTAAAATCAAGGAAGAACATATATGGAGAGGGATTGATAGTGCGCAACGCCCTATAGATTTCAAAGGGAGTCGCATCAGTAGGCTGAGCCAGGCGCTGAGACAATACCACCTGAATAGCTTCGCCGGCAGTGATATACTGCTTTATCTTAAGTACGCTTTCTTCGAACTCCTCCTTAGAGAAGTTTGAGGAAAGCTGATAACTGCTCTGATGATGGGTGGCAACCTTTGTATGTTGAGTTGACGGGAGTGGCTGGCTCAACCTTTCCACCAAACTGTCAATCCTGTCTACTGCCTTTTGGTAGGCTTCTTCTATATCTCCATCGAGACGAACATGACTCAGAACCTTAATCTTATGAGTGACATGGTCAAAGACGAGCATGGTATCCACGAACATAAATAGTGATTCGGGTAACCCTAAGGAGTCACGATCTGGAGATGGTAGCTCCTCAAAGCGAGTTACCGTTTCATAACTAAGATAGCCCACAGCACCACCACAGAACCGGGGAAGACCGCTAGTTGGCACTATTTTATATTTACTTAGTTCCTCGGCAACTAGGCGAAGGGGATCTATCTTATTCTCTCCCTTAGTGGTTAGCATTCGGTAAGGTTCGGTGCCAATGAAGCTGTAGCGAGCTAGGCGTTGGCCACCCTCGACACTTTCTAGAAGAAAAGAATCACCACCACGGTTAATTTTCAAGAAGGCAGATACAGGGGTCTCTAAATCAGCAACGATTTCACGATAAATAGGCATTAGGTTACCATCTTTCTCATGCTTCCTAATTTCTTCTAATGTTGGATAATACATATAATTTCTCCCAATACTGCAATAATAAAAAACCTCTCGCCCATAGGGGCGAGAGGTTAATCCTTCGCGGTGCCACCCTAATTGATTACCGGTTTGGCAATCATCTCATTCAGGTACGGTTTCACTATTTTGAAACGATACTCTGGGCTCTGATAACGGTGCCCTCTCCGTCAAAGCTTACTTGGGGGAATCCCTTTTCAGCTTGCAACTCCTGAGTCCATTCAACCCCTGCGCTAACACCGGCTCACACCTTACCCGGCTCTCTGAGCTTCGCTTTGGGGTCTACTAGTCTCGTTCCTAGCCTTTGCTTATTCTGTTTTCTAAACTAATATCACTATAGCCGATGAACAGATTTTTGTCAAGCTTTCAATTACCCCAGAGGCAAGAGGATGCAATTGCTTCCTCTGATATAATAAAAGCCCCAATTGTAACATGTCTGACAAATACCAGGAAATGTAATTCGGCTATTGACATTTTAGACAAGATGGTCTATTTTTCATAATCAAAAAGGGAAGTAGGTCTAATGCAAGCATACTGTGTGAAGTGCCGAACCAAGAGGGAAATGAAAGACTCTAAGGCCATAACCATGAAGAATGGTAAGCCGGCAACCCAAAGTGTGTGCCCGGTGTGCGGGACTAAGATGTTCCGTATTGGTTCGACAAAATAACAGCATA
>DUER01000046.1 GCA_011192075.1 Dehalococcoidia bacterium
CCAAACAAGCCCCGTTATGTTTTCAGTTACAAAAAGAGAAGCGATGGGAAGCATTCGTTCCGGAGATGATATACTCGAAAACGTGCGGAATCCTAGGACTTGGTAAGATTGGAAGCGATGTAGGCCGGCTAGCCAAGGCTGTTGGCATGAGAGTGATAGCCTTAGATAATAGACGAATGGCTAAGCCTAAATATGTTGACGTCATGTTCCCACTGGAAGGGCTGCGAGAATTTCTCTCAGAGTGTGATTTCATGGTGATTGCTTTACCTCTTACTCCTGAAACCACCGGATTTATTGGAGAAGCGGAACTGCGTGCTATGAGGCCTACCGCTTATCTTATTAACATCGCCCGGGGTCAGATAGTGGATGATGAAGCGCTAATCCGAGCGTTAAAGAAACACTGGATCGCCGGAGCAGGTCTGGACGCGTTGTCGAGCGAGCCCCTGCCGGCTGATAGCCAGCTCTGGGAACTACCCAACGTTATCCTTACTCCTCATGTCGCCGGGGTGAGCCCAAATTATAAGGTACTCGTCACTGACCTCTTCTGCAAGAACCTGAAGCGCTACCTGAACGGAGAGAAGTTATTTAATCTAGTAAACAAAAAGAAGGGATTTTAAATATTAAAAACAATGTAGATAGGCGTCGAAATCACCCCGGGTCGCCACAAGGCTCTTTCAACGGAAGCAAAACAGTACATTTCTTAGTTCGCTATTCGATTTCATTTCCATCTTCCCTCAGGCTAGTTCACATATAAATTATAATAGCACAGATATTTCTGCTTGGTATCTTGTAGCAAGAGCGTATAATCTACATTTAAACTTATTATAAGGATAGTGAAATCGAAAGTATACAACCGAATATTCACAGTGTAAAATGGTTCCTTAAAACATACCATGCAGATTCCAGGCCTCATGATTCGTTCACGCGAGATGGATGGGGAGGGCAGAGAATAACCGTCTTCCCAGAATTAGATATGGTGGTTGTTCTTATTGGTGGAAACTACGCAACACATGCACCCGTAAACGAAATAGTCACCAACCATATACTGTCTGCCGTTCGTTAGTCTGCGACAATAATGCCACTCCCCAAACCCACAACTACATTACGCAAGCCACAAATATAGGGGTAACATTCTGACGAATTGTTCATCTTAACCCTGCATATTGTCACAGCGAGAAAGACACCCCATCCTGAAGCAATCAAGAGGTACGCAAAGTGGTCGTATAGTACTAAGAGGAATTACGATACTTATTACTCGGATTTTCTCACTAAAGAGATGTAATGTTATAATTATTAAGCTTGATGTGAAATGAGAACTCTACTAAGGTTAACGAGGTTCACCCAAAAATACTGGAAGTGGTTGCTCCTTGCCTTTATATGCCTGGTAGCCACCACCGCCTTTAGCTTGGCTGTACCATGGATGCTCGGTGAGGCCATTGATACTGTGATTAACTCTGGGGAGCGCAGTTTCCTTGTCCTGGCGGCAGGAGTTGTGATTGGCGCCAGTGTCTTGAGAGGTATCGCCGGCTATGGACATAGATACATAAGTGAAGTCGTCTCTCAGAAAACGTGCTATGATATCAGGGATGCCCTCTACAACCGATTGCAACGACTGAGTTTTGCCTATCACGACCAAGCCCAGACAGGACAGCTTATGTCGCGAGCAACTGTCGATGTGGAAGCAGTACGTATGTTCTTCGGAATGGGCTTGGTGACCCTAGGCCAGACGTTCATCATGTTTGTTGGCATCTCTTACATTTTGGCCTCAATGGACTGGAGGCTGGCACTGTTCAGTTTGGCCTTCCTACCCGCTATTGGATGGCGGGCCATCGCCTTCAGCCGTCATCTCACTCCCATCTGGCTTAAAATTCAACAGCTACTGGGAGTGCTGGGCACCACGCTGGAGGAGAGTCTCATCGGTGTAAGAATAGTAAAGGCTTTCTCGCGCCAGAACGAAGAGAGCCAAAAATTCTCTACTCAGGCAACACTGCTCTACAACGAGCAAATCGGCGTTGCTCGTCAGATGGCTTTCAATATGCCCCTTATGGTGTTTTTGGTAAGCCTACCTACAGCTCTTATCCTGTGGTATGGCGGACGCCAGGTGATAGCCGGGAGCCTGACCATAGGCCAATTGACCCAATTTGCCTTATATCTGGGCATGTTGATGATGCCCGTCCGCCGTTTAGGCTTCATAGCAGGTCTCCTTTCCCGCACGGTATCGGCTGGGCAACGCATTCTAGAGATACTTGATACCGAGTCGGCCGTCAAGGAGAAACCAAATGCTATTGAGTTGAGCAGTGTAAAGGGTGAGGTTTGTTTTGAAGGTGTCAGCTTCAATTACAATTCATTGGCCCCAGCACTTAAAAACATCAGCTTTTGCGTGAAGTCGGGGGAGTCGGTGGCCTTAGTGGGAGGCTTGGGCAGCGGCAAGAGCACCATAGCCAGCCTTATCCCCAGATTCTATGACGTCAGCAGTGGGCGCATCACTGTTGATGGCATTGACATCCGTGATGTGACCCTAGCCTCACTGCGCAAGAATGTGGTGACAGCTCAGCAGGATATCTTTCTATTCTCGTCTACCATTCGGGATAATATTGCCTATGGTGCCGTAGATGCTGATATGGAGCAAATAATAGCTGTAGCCAAAGCAGCTTACCTTCACGACTTTGTCCAGAGCCTTCCTGATGGCTACGACACTTGGGTAGGGGAACGGGGCATCACCCTCTCCGGGGGTGAGAAACAACGGTTGGCCATAGCTCGCACCCTGCTCGTAAATCCTAGTATCCTTATCCTGGATGACTCTACCTCTAGCGTAGACGCCGAAACCGAACATCTAATGCGTGACTCCCTTGGCAAGCTTATCAAAGGACGAACTACCTTCATTATTACTCACCGCCTGCCCATCGTCAAAAATTATGACCTTATCCTGGTGCTCAAGGACGGCCTCATAGTGGAGCAGGGTAAACACAGCGAACTTATGTCTAGGAACGGCTTTTATCGACAAATATATCAGTCGCAACTCTCCGAAATTCGGGATTCTGGAGAGAAATCGTAATAGAGGAGTAAGAATGTATCATGGTGGTGGGGGCTTTGGGGGTGGTGGCCCCCTTATGGGTCCTGGCCTACATGGGGGAAGTCAACCTCGTAGCCCCTTTGATGAAGATGAGGCGCTAGGTAAGGTATATGACAATAGGGTTATAGCACGGCTGCCCAAATATCTGTCCCCGGTCAAATCATGGCTAGCTCTAGGGGCTGGTGGGATGGTAGTACGTTCCCTGGCTGCCATAGCTGGGCCTTATCTGGTGGCTTTAGCCATAGACCGTTTCATACAAACAGGCAACCTTAGTGGACTCAATATCATTGTTATCGCCTTTATAGGTGCGGCACTGTTGGTCTGGGCTGGTCAATATATAGAAACCTTATTCCTAGCCTATGCCGGCCAGGCGATACTCTTTAGACTGCGCACCGAGATGTTTAACCACCTGCACCGACTCTCGCTGAGCTTCTTCGACCACAATAAAGTGGGCAAACTCATGTCCCGGGTACAGAATGATGTACAACAGCTACAACAGCTTCTTACCGGCGGTATCCTTAACATCATGACCAGTGCCCTGACCCTAGTGGGAATAGCCGTTGTCATGATTATTATGGACACCCGATTGGCCCTGATCACTCTTACCGTGGTACCAGTATTGGGCATAGCCATATTCATATGGCAGAAGTATGCTCGCCGCGCCTTCATTAGGGTTCGACGAGCTATTGCTGTAGTCAATGCTCAGCTTCAAGAAGGTATATCCGGGGTGCGAGTAATCCAGAGTCTGTCCCGAGAGGAGGTGAACCTTGAGCAATTTAATGCTGTAAATAAGGCAAATCTAAGTGCTAACATAGAAGCAACAAAGATGACAGCGGTCATGATGCCCATAGTCGAGATACTGACCGCTATTACTTATAGCCTGGTTATCGTCTTCGGTGGATATCAGGTTCTGGCAGGACAGATGGGCGTTGGTGTTCTCCTGGGCTTTCTGCTCTATATCCAGCGCTTCTTTGCCCCCGTACTAGAACTGACTATGCAATATACTGAGATCCAGCGGGCTATGGCCTCCGGAGTGCGCATCTTCGAACTTCTCGATATCGAACCTGAAATCAAGGATAGCCCACAGGCAATTGAGATGACCCCAACAATAGAAGGGAAGATTAAGTTTCATCACGTTAGCTTTGGTTATCAGCCCGGTGTGGAGGTACTCCACGATATAGACTTAGTAGTTAACCCTGGTGAGACAGTGGCTATAGTGGGGCGGACCGGGGCTGGTAAAAGCAGCTTGGCGAACCTCATTACCCGCTTCTACGAGGTAGAAGAGGGCGAGGTAACTGTTGGTGGCTACAATGTGGCTTCAGTCACCCAGGACTCATTAAGGCGACAAATAGGTATCGTACCTCAAGACCCCTTCCTTTTTTCCGGTAGCATAGAGAACAATATTCGATATGGGAACATGGAGGTTAGCCACCAAGACGTCGTCAAGGCAGCCAAAATGGTAGGCGCTCATGAGTTTATCACACACTTGGAGAGTGGCTACGACACACAGGTGGGGGAAAGGGGTGGTAACCTCAGCGCTGGACAACGTCAGCTTATCTGTCTCACCCGGGTAATCCTGGCCAATCCTCCCATTATGATACTGGATGAAGCCACCTCCAGTGTGGATACCAATGCTGAACGCCTCATGCAAAAATCACTCCGTCGCCTGATTAAGGGACATACCTGCCTCATTATTGCCCATAGGCTATCCACCGTGACTGATGCTGACCGTATTATAGTTCTCGAACAGGGACGAATCGCTGAAATAGGTTCACACCAAGAGCTCTTGGCTAAACAAGGTCTCTATTACAACATGTTTCAGTCACTAAGCGGACCGGAACTGGAACAACATAGTGCCTGATAGACCGGGCGAGCTTATTCTTCCTGTTTGTTGTCAGCATTCATAAC
>DUER01000047.1 GCA_011192075.1 Dehalococcoidia bacterium
AATCATATCCTCAAGTCTTACGATGCAAATGTCGTTTACCGCGACCTTAATCTGGTCCTTAATCGTGGAGATAGGGTAGCTCTGGTGGGCCCCAATGGTGCCGGTAAAACGACCCTGCTCAAGATCCTGACTGGAATGCTTCCTTTCGAGAAGGGCGAGCGTAAATTAGGACATAATATCATCACTGCCTATTATGCCCAGTACCAGCTTGAGCTTCTCGATCCAACAAATAATATACTTACTGAGCTGCATAGCGTAGCTCCAGATGAACCAGAACAGAAACTGAGGGGGATTCTCGGCGCCTTTCTCTTCAGCGGTGATGATATCTATAAAAGGATATCCGTCCTTTCTGGGGGTGAGAAGAGCCGTTTGGTGCTAACCAAGATGTTGATTCAACCTGCTAATTTCTTGCTGATGGATGAGCCTACTAACCATCTTGATATTGCCTCGCGGGAGATACTGGCAGATGCCCTTGAAGCCTATCGCGGGAGCCTTTGTTTCATAACCCACGACCGGACGCTAATTCGTCAGATTGCAAATAAGATCATCGAGATAAGGGATGGCAACCTACAGGTATTAACCGGAAATTACGATGACTATCTCAATTGGAAGGAGTCTTTGGGACGAGGAGTATCAGAGATTTCCGAAGTGCCGATATCCTCAGCTATGGGAAAAAATGCGACAAATAATAGACTACGCCAGCGTAAGCTAATCGAGGGGGAACTAAGGAATAAGTATTACCGGGAGAGTGCCTCCACAAAAAAGCGAATAGCTGAAATCGAGGCCGAACTTTCGGAGCTTGAGGTACAGCTTGGGGAAGTCGAGAGCTTGTTTTCCAGTGAAGAGCATTATGGGCATAGTGCACAGGTTATCGCGACTATAGAGAAGCATCGCAGATTGAAGGAGTCCATAAACTCGCTTACTGAGGAATGGGAGAGGCTTTCCATAGAACTTGAGAGAATGAAACGAGAGTTTGAGAAAGCGAAGAGTACTACTGAGACTTAAGTTAAGATTATGAGTCAAGCTAAAAGCCAGCATGCAACCCACTGAACAATCCATCTTATTGTTCACTGCCAAAACTGTTGAACAAAAAAGGAAGAATTTTAGCTAACAAAAAGCTAACGGACGGAACGAAACAGGATAACACAAAACGGTACTATACGCACAAATCAGGTTTTTCCGAGTAGATAGAATAACACCAAACCGAACGTAAGGGGACTATTCGGGAGACTGTCTAACAGACTTTTAATCAGGGTGCCTTATCTATTTGTCCCAGTGTATGCAGGCTCCTGACATCTATCTCTGCTTCCGCGATTATCTCTCCCGATAAAGGAGGCAAGTGGTTGGCCTAGCAAGCGGTTACTAGCTTATCTCTAGCTAACCTTTCAAGCAGGTTGTCGCGGGTTCCTGTCCCGTCTCCCGCTCCACGGATACAGATAAGCTACCGGGCACAAGAACCTATTTCAAAAAGTTTCTAACTTCTCTCTATGCCCCATTCCTTTGGAGTAATCGCTAAAGTATAGCCTTTCTGGAGTTATCTTAATGAGGACCTGGTCGGTGGCTAGCCCCTCTGGGGTCAAATACCTCTTAACTATGGGAAATCTCTTCCCGTAGAGTTCGGCTGCCTTTTGTTGTTCTTCACTGTTCTTTATTATCTCGGCTTTTCCAATGTATTGAAGCGTTTTGGTTTGCCCCCAACCTTCGTGTGCCTGGTCGTCGATTACGAGTGCCACATTCGGATTCACTTCCACGGTTCTCACCTTGGCCGTACCTGCTATAGTGTGCACAATAATATTGAAATCGTCGTGCGTATACAAAACACTGGCGGCTCGGGGATTATCCTGCTTACTCGTAGCCATGACACAGCGGTCATGGCTATCGATATAGTCCAGGACCTCTTTTGTTAATTCTTCTGACACTTTTGTTCTCCCTCCTTTGCTACATCGAGATATTAGAGCCTGACCTAGTATTTGTCAAATCAATCTAGCTGGTGCTTTACAACCAAGGCCCCTTAGAATTTGAGCCAGTGGCAGCAAGAGGGTCTGGGCTGAAATTATCATGAGAAGAAGGCGTCCCCTACTTGACAAGGGGAAGGGTAGTGTTGTAGATTTTTTAAATGGGCTGAAAAAAGCCAACTTTTGAACGTAATCGAATAGGGAGCTGGTTATTGTCGGGAGGTGCCATAATTTCTTTGAGGGGAGGAGGTGATTTTACCTTCTAATTTATCAGTCAACTAGTAGTCAAATAAGTAAAGTTCTTATCTGAGTTTGTTTAAACAAATAAAACATGAAAGGAGAGGTTTAGTATGGAAGGAGGAATGCAGTTTACCTTTAGGGAACTGACTGATGCTGAGAAGGATGAATTCCTGAAGAATAATTTTTGGGGAATTCTGTGTTTCGGCGGTGATGAGCCCTACGGTGTCCCGATAGGATACCAGTATGTTAATGGAAATGTGATAATGGGATTTGCCCCCACCGGCAGAAAAATGGAGTGTGTTAAGAGGGGCCGTAAGGTTTGTTTTACCATTTGCACACCCGCAGCGATATCCCCTAACTTTAAAGAAGCCTATCCCTTCACCTCGGTCATAATCGATGGTGACCTGGAAGAGATAGCTGAAGCCGATAGGGCTTCCTATGGATTAGGACCCATGCCTCCAGGTCTTAAGGGTGTTTCGTTTAGAATAAAGCAGAAGAGAGTGGGAACCCTGTTAAGTGGCTTAGGCCCCTAGTGAGGTTTTAGCTCGACAAGAAGCATCCAAATGGCGTGGCAAAAAGCCATTGAGTTATTACCCAGCTAAGAGAAAGGGGCATAGTCCAACGCACACCAACCAGATACTCAGCCCAGAAGGCTTTTTTTAAAAGGATAGCCACTGCTTATACTACAAAACCAACTCTTTGAATAAGAGTTTTCCGAAGCTGCAAGCTATAATAGCGGTGCCTGGTGGACCTTTAAGCTATCATTGAAAATAACGGAGCGGGTATATCTCTGTATCATTTCCCTCATCAAAGTCCTAACTACATTCCGCACACCCAAAGGCTGACAATGAACGCTTCCTCGGGTCGGTTATTATAAGTGGTGTCATTTTGGGTTGACACTTACACCCCCCTACCTCATTTATTCTTTTCCGGAGGCAATATATCTTTAGCCAGGTCACCCTCCGGGTGGTGCCGGCTCGGGCCATAAATCTTTAGCCACGTCATCAAGCCCTAATTCCAGCAGCTTTTTCTTACTCGGCTTGGTC
>DUER01000048.1 GCA_011192075.1 Dehalococcoidia bacterium
AAAAGGGCCATTGAGGACTATGACAAGGCCATCCGCCTCAACCCCCAGTTTACCGAGGCCTACCACAACCGGGGTACCACCTATCGTGACCTGGGCCGGTATAATCGGGCCATCGAGGATTACGGCGAGACCATCCGCCTCAACCCCAATGATGCCGAGGCCTACTTCAACCGGAGCAACGCTTATAAGCTACAGGGTGATAAAGCTGAGGCTATAGCTGACTTTGAGAAGTTCATCACTCTGACTAACAATCCTCTGTGGAGAGAAAAGGCCAGGCGTGAAATTAAGGGACTCTCCGAATAATGTTCCTTTTTTGGGTATCGATTCCTTGTCAACTCTTATAGCTAAAAATGCCCTTAATTTTGGCGACCCTTTTTATATCTACAATATGACACTAGTATAAGCCATTTCTCGAATTATACAGACCGTCACAAGGTTTCATACACTCACGTTGAGGCTAAAAGGTAGTGTGTTATTGTGACTACGTCACTGACCTCATATACCTCTACACCATTTCCAAGCTATCCCACCTACCAAATTCTTTTACCTTTCATATATTCGTTCACTATATGACTTTTGTCATATACACTTCTTAGGACATCTATTATCCTTGTAGTATATGTAGTGTCTGGTTATTTAGGAGGTATTGAATGTGGTGTTTTGGTGAAGGTATGAGTTGGTGGCCTTGGTTTGGTGGATTTTGGATGTTCATAGTAGGAGGAGGATTAATCGCTCTAATAGTCTGGGGAATGAGCAGACTAACTCGACAAAATGGACCTGTTACAAAAAAGAGTGCTTTGGATATCGCTAAGGAGCGATACGCTAAAGGCGAGATAACCAAAGAAGAATATGACCAATACAGAAAGGACTTGTCGACGCATATAAACTAGAAGAGCTAACAGACAACACCTATGAAGCTGGAATTCCCGTTGGTTACCAGCTGGGTTGGCAGATGAGTTACCTGTTTGTTAACAAGTGAGTTATTATGAAACGCAAAGACGAACTAAATAAAGAAATAGCAGATTGGTTAGGATTGGGTGCTTTTGCTGATTATCATGATTCTTATGATAATAATCTTGAGTGCCTTGATTTTAGTGACTTAAATATTAGCCTTCACTGGTTAAGACCTATATTGATTCAAAAGCACAATCTGGAAGGTATCTATTTTGATTATTTAGACGAAGGAACTGTGTTATGTACTTTGGGGTTTAAAGGGGAGGAGCATCAAATTTGTGCTGTCGCAGAAGATGAAGGAACAGCTCTTGTTTCGGCTTTGAAGAAGTTTATTGATAAAAGCGAAGCTATATTAACAACAGCCATTTCAACTGTAACTTCCCGTGGGACTTCTCGAAGTGATTTTTAACCTTCGTAGCGCAAAATGGAACATCATTGCTAACGTTATTTCACATCTTGGGACTTCAATGTAGTCCTATCTTGAGAGTTTGTCAATACCATAGTGTATTGGGCTTTGAAGTGTAGCGGTAACACTTAGCCAGAATGTGACAAAACGGACATTTGTTACTATTGAAAACCGATCACTATAGACTTAAAATAGTAACGGAGGGAAGCGGGGAGATGATTGTTGTCACAGGGGCGACGGGTCACATTGGAAACGTTCTCGTTCGTGAGTTAATTACACGCGGTCAAATCGTCCGTGCCCTCGTCCTGCCCGATGACGACTGCCGTTCCTTGGCTGGTCTAAACACTGAGATTGTCTATGGCGATGTTACTGACTTAAAAAGCTTAGAATCCGCATTTGTAAGTGCGGATGTCGTCTTTCACCTGGCCGGTATTGTAACCATCATGCCGGGCATGAAGAAGATGCTGGAGCGGGTAAATGTGGGTGGCGTGCGTAATGTAGCTACAGCCTGCCGCGCCGCCGGTATCCGCCGCCTTGTCTATACCAGTTCCATCCACGCCATTGCCGAGCCGCCGCATGGCATCGTAATTAACGAGTCGCAGCCCTTCGACCCTGACCGAGTTCTAGGTGACTACGCTCGTAGCAAGGCACGTGCCACCCTCCTTCTCCTCGACGAAGTGCATAAGGGAGGACTTGATGCAGTAATCTGCTGCCCGACAGGCGTTATTGGCCCCTGGGATTATGGAATCTCCAATATTGGCCAGCTCATACTTGATTTTGCCAGTGGTCACCTGAAGTCATATGTGCGTGGTGCCTATGATTTCGTCGATGTACGTGACGTCACTAATGGCCTCATCCTTGCTGCCGAAAAAGGTCAATCTGGGCATTACTATATTTTCTCCGGTGCACAGGTGCAAGTTCTGGAACTGATGAAAGAGCTAGAATGTAATATAGACTACCCCGCTCCGACTTATGTGATACCGTCTGCAATAGCCCGCGCTGCCGGGGTGCTTGCAAGTATCTATTACCGCTTAATACGAAGGAAACCAGTGTTCACTGCTTATTCCATTGATGTGCTGCGTAGTAACTCGCAAATGAGTTCTGCGCGGGCACGTGAGGAACTTGGCTTCACAACTAGGCCATGGCAAGACTCCATACACGACCACGTTGAATGGTTCCGTGCCGAGGAAATGCTGCCCACGCGCAGCTAGAATGTGACATTATGGACTTTTGTTAGGTATTCTTCATAGCAGCATTACTACAACGTTGGATATCTACTCACACCCTGTGCCGGGTATGCAGAAGGCGGCGGCGGAACGCCTTGACGTACTACTTCCTAACATAGAGGAAATTGAAAATGTCGGCAAGACGTCGGCAGAAGGGGAAGAGGTCGAGTGTAGGCCGTGCAGGTCTCGAACCTGCGACACCCTGATTAAAAGATACAAGCGTATCGTACCTCCTAGTGAAGAATAGTAAATCTCTATCCCTATGTATATTTGATTTGGATTCGTTTTGTCCTGTTTAGTACATTTTGATAACTTGTCGTGCTAAACAGTTCGTTAGCAAAAATGTTAGCAAAATGATTAACTTGACAGTCAGTAAACCTTACAATAACATTGAAAATCAGATAAGTATGTAGGAGGTCATTATGTCCACACAGTCAGAGCAACCGAAGAAGCAAAAGGGCGTTTCTGGATTGGCGATACCAGCTGGTCTTTTTATTGGTATGGGTGTCGGCTTTTTAGTCGATAATATTACTGCTGGTCTCTTCATAGGTCTAGGTGGCGGTTTTCTAGTAATGCTAATAGTGCGGGCCAAGCTTGGCGAATGGTAAAAAGGTTTGCTCAATCTCACGCCTAAAGGCTAGGCGTGAGACTGTGGAGTGAAAAGGAACCTAGGGAAGCAATTGGCTCCCCTGATTAAAAGTAAGGTACTCGTTCAATACACAATATCATTTATATTTTCGATATAACAAACGGAGTGGCTGGTGTGATTGATATATACTTATTACCGTTATTACGCAGTCGGTAGGGCAGAAGGAATCTATATTTGACATAATATTTTAGTTCTTCAAAACAGTAAATCATAAAAACGCTAGCGTTTGACCGCTAGCGTTATCAATATTCTGGTGGAGATGGGGGAGGCCTCATCCCCCTCAGCCTCAAACATTCTACCCGTTCTCAGACGGTGAGGGGCTTTGGGGGAC
>DUER01000049.1 GCA_011192075.1 Dehalococcoidia bacterium
GGAAGCGGATTTATAACTGAGCTTGACACCCTGGTGGTTGCTATCGGACAACGCCCCCAAGTTCCTAATGAATTAGGGGTTGATGTCGAGCGAGGTAACGTAATAAGAGTAGACGCCAACATGATGACCAGTCGGGAGGGTGTTTATTCTGGGGGCGACTGTGTTAGCGGTCCAGCCTCAGTTATTGAAGCTATAGCCGACGGGAGAAAAGCGGCTGAAGCCATTGACCGTTATCTTGGCGGCAAGGGGGATATTTCAGAGTCACTCGTCCCGACTGAAGAGGCAACAACATGGCTAGAAGAAGACTACCCACAAGAAAAGCTAGGCTCTACTTCTCATCTCCGCGGTGAAATCAGCATTAAGAGCTTTGACGAAGTAGAGAAGCCATGGGATCGGGATAATGCGATGGCCGAGGCACAACGCTGTCTCCGCTGCTATGCTATCGCTCCCCCGGATGAAAAAGTACTTGAAGAGGCTGGTTGCCAGTTTTGTGGCGCCTGCGTGGATTCTTGCCCTACTGGCGCTCTAGTAGAACGGAGTGCTCAGTATGCTGGAGCACCAGACCGTGTGGTAACTACTATCTGCCCCTACTGCGGCGTTGGCTGCCAGCTTAACCTAGAAATAAAGAACGAAAAAATCATTCGTGTATTCCCTAACCCCAATGGACCAGCGAACAAAGGGCAAGCCTGCGTAAAGGGTAAGTTTGGCCTGGATTTTGTTCAAGATCCCAACCGACTCACAGCACCACTGATTAAGAGAAACGGAAAATTCGCAGAAGCAAGCTGGGATGAAGCCCTAGACTTGGTGGCCAGTAAGCTAGCTAATTATAAAGGAGACGAAGTAGCAGTAATCTCCTCTGCCAAGTGTACCAATGAGGAGAACTATATTATCCAGAAATTTGCTCGGGTAGTACTGGGCACCAATAATCTGGACCACTGTGCCCGTCTCTGACATTCCCCCACTGTGGCCGGTCTGGTCACTACCTTCGGCAGCGGGGCGATGACTAATTCCGCCAGTGAGATAGGTCATGCTACCTGTATCCTAGCTATCGGCACCAACACTACAGTCGCCCACCCTGTAATCGGGCTGGAGGTAAAGAAGGCAGTGCGACAAGGGGGGAATCTCATTGTAGCCAACCCCCGCAAGATTGACCTGGTTCGCTTTGCTGACCTCTGGCTGCAACATAACCCAAGCACTGATGTTGCTCTACTTATGGGTATGATGCGGGTTATTGTAGATGAGGGACTACTCAATACTTCGTTTGTCGAGGACCGCTGTGAGAACTTCGATGCCTTTAGGGAATCTCTTAATGGCTTTGACCTGGATTCTGTAGAGCGGATTACTGGTGTAGCCGGCAAGAAGATAGCTCAAGCCGCCCGGATGTATGCTACCAACAGTCCCGCCACTATTCTCTACGCTATGGGCATCACCCAGCATACCCACGGTACTGATAATGTAATAGCTATTGCCAATCTGGCTATGCTTACTGGGAACATTGGTAAGCCATCGACCGGGGTAAATCCCTTACGGGGTCAGAACAATGTGCAAGGTGCCTGCGATATGGGTGCCTTGCCCAACGTCTATCCCGGTTATCAAGCTGTAGCCGACCCGGTTATTAGGGATAAATTTGAGATTGCCTGGGGTTATTATTTACCGGATAGCCTTGGACTAACTCTCACTGAGATTCTTGACGCTACCTACCAAGGAAAAATAAAGGCTCTTTACCTTGTCGGCGAAAATCCAGTGCTAAGTGACCCTGATGCTAAGCACGTCCAAGAGGCATTAGCCAAGTTGGACTTCCTTGTAGTTCAGGATGTTTTCCTCTCCGAAACGGCTCAGTTGGCTCATGTTGTTCTCCCAGCGGCAACCTTTGCCGAAAAGGATGGCACTTTCACCAATACTGAGAGGAGAATACAGCTGGTGAGGAAAGCTGTAGAACCTGTGGGTAGTGCCAAAGCTGACTGGTGGATTACATGCCAGATTGGACAAAGGATGGAGAGCAATGGTTTTGACTTTATTCATCCCTTTGAAATTATGGAGGAAATTGCTCGCCTCACTCCTAGCTACGGTGGTATCTCCTACGAGCGCTTAGAGAATGGTGGCCTGCAATGGCCTTGCCCCACTAAAGAACACCCAGGGACACCCATCCTCCACACCACCCAGTTCACCCGGGGCAAGGGGCAGTTTATGCCTCTGGAGTATAAGCCTCCTATGGAGCTTCCCGATGAGGACTATCCTCTGCTACTGACTACTGAGCGCAGCCTGTATCATTTTCACACCGGTACCATGAGCCGAAAGGTGGCAGGACTCAATATATTGAGTGGTGAAGAGCTAGTGGAAATAAACCCTAAGGATGCCTCAGCTTTAGGTATTGCTAATGATGAGGTGGTAAAGGTCATTTCCAGAAGAGGGGAAGTGGTGGCTAAAGCCAAAGTAACGGAGGCTTGCCCGGAAGGGATAATCTCTATGAGCTTCCACTTTGCTGAAAGCCCAACTAATCAGCTCACTAACCCGGCTCTTGACCCCATCGCCAAAATACCTGAGCTTAAAGTATGTGCGGTAAGGGTCGAGAGAAGCGCCCCAGCTGAGGTTGAGTAATTCTCAACCTAATTACCTTCGCCAAACGCATACCCTCGCTGCCCCCTAAATTTAACATCAGTTAGGCAAAGTACCGTAGTTCCACAATGAGGTTCGTTGTTTCCAAGTATTGATGGCTTCTTTCTATAATGATAAACTCTGAATGCAACCATACGAGGGCAAAACCTTGACAGAACCCACCATCATGTTGTAGATTGTTGTCTGATACCTAGATAAGTTATGTATGAAATGATAATTAAAAGTAGCTGGTATTAGCAAATTGGTACAGATAAGCGAACTCAAACCAGGCGATAGTATTGCCGCCTCACCATTTACCATCGAGACAAATAAGATAAAGGACTATATTAAGGCAGTAGAAGAATCGAGTGGCTATTTTGCGCAGAGCTCCCTGGATGGAGTAGCCCCACCGATTGTCTGTGTCAGCCTAGCTATAGCGGCTGTCTTAAAAGATGTAGAGTTCCCAGACGGTACAATCCACCTTTCACAAGAAATCAGACTCAATAAGCCAGTAAGGGTTGGCCAGACGCTTCATTGTCATGGCTCGCTCATGCAGAATCAAGTGCGGAAGCATCTTCGTATCATGACCATTCGGTTAGAAGTAGATGATGAGCTCGGCGAAGAGGTACTCGAGGGCAAGACAAGCTTTATCCTTGCTGAGTAGAGAAACAGGGTTTCTTAGAATGACTGGTAAAGAAGGAGAGATACCACCGGCTCAAATTGTACCAGATATGCCGCTAGCTTCCTTTTCGAGAACGCCCACCCAACAGCGAATCAACCTCTACGCCAAGATGAGTACAGACTATAATCCTATACATGTGGATGCTAACTATGCTAAGCAAACGCCATTTGGTGGGACTATTGCCCACGGCATGTTAGTCCTGTCATATATTTCAGAGATGATGATATTGGCTTTCGGCTCCCAATGGCTTTCCACAGGCTGGCTTTCCATCCGCTTCAAGTCGCCAGCGCTGTCGGGTAAAAAGGTCAAAGTGGAGGGTAGAGTACACACGATTAAACGGATCGATAAGAAGACCAAGGTTATTTGTGCTGTTGCCTGTCGGGATGAGACAGGCAACCCGATTATCATCGGTGAGGCAGGAGTGACCATGGACCTCACCAACAATTAATTTACTGGCAGAGGTATGAGATGAATCTATCAGATAAGGGGAAAATAGTCCGGATATCAGTGGATGCCATGGGGGGTGATTTTGCTCCTACTGAGATTGTCAAGGGTTCTGTGGATGCTGCGCGCGAGGAAGGAGTGGAAATCCTGCTTGTTGGACCACGAGATATAGTCGAAAGTGAGCTCAGAAAATACGACACAGATGGACTCTCTATCCAGATTGTTCAAGCCAGTGAGTATCTAGTCGAGGGGGAGCACCCAGCAATGGCGATACGGCAGAAGCGTGACGCCTCGATTGTTGTCGCCACTAAGCTGGTTCGTGACAGTAAGGCTGATGCAGTAGTAGGAGCCGGTCCGACCGGAGGAGTAGTTGCTTCAGCACTCACCATCCTTGGTTGCGTTGCCAGTCTATCTCGGCCGGTAGTGGGTGGAGTATTCATCGGGTTAAACAAGAAAATGGTAGCTATGGACCTGGGCGGCAATGTCGATTGCCAGCCATATCAGCTACTGGATTTTGCTATCGTTGGCATCATTTATGCCGAAAAATACCTTAATATCGAAAATCCCCGGGTGGGGCTACTAAGTATCGGTGCCGAGGAAGGTAAGGGTAATGCCCAGAACCAGGAAAGCTATCCCCTTTTTAAAGACAGTGGCCTCAACTTTATCGGCAATGTAGAAGGCCACGACCTGCTCAGTGGTCGTGCCGATGTCATTATTTGTGACGGCTTTGTTGGTAACATAGTGGTAAAATTCACCGAAGCCATGGGAAATGCTACTGCCAGATGGCTGGAGAAAAATCTCTCCGGGAAAATAGCTGACGAGGAGTTAAGAGCTCTGACTATGGCATACATCGCTGAGACTAACCCGGCCGGTGCTTTGGGAGGTGGACCGTTATTGGGTGTCAATGGGGTAGTCGTGGTGGCTCACGGACGCAGCAAGGCTCCAGAGATTACTGGCGCCATCCAGCAGGCTCGCTATGCTGTGGAAACAGGTCTAGTGGAAAACCTAAAAGTTGAGCTTGAGAAAGCACACCAGGCAATTGAAAACAGGAAGGAGCAATAAATGACAATAGAAATAATAGAAGATGTTGTCAGAAACACGGTGACCAGAATTACCCGCAAGGATATTTCTCAATTTACAAGAACCACGACCTTCAAGGACCTTGAAGCTGACTCACTGGATATTGTTCAGATTTTGGTGGCTTTAGAAGACCACTTCGATATCGAGGTTGTGGATGAAGAATTGGAAAGTATAACCAATATGGGTGACTTTATTGACTACATTAACCGCAAAGTTGCGGAGAAAACAGCTAGGAGTGCATAAAATGAGGTGGCTTTATGCTTGAAGAAAAAGTCGCTTTGGTCACTGGAGGTTCACGCGGTATTGGTAGAGCTATTGCCCTGGAGCTTGCCAACGAAGGCGCTGATGTTATCATCAACTATCTACGCCATCGCACTGCTGCCCAAAATACCGCCGAAGAAATCCGCCAGAAGGGTCGGCAAGCTCATATTATCAGGGCCAACGTAGGTGAGCCTGATAAGATTGAATCTATGTTTGCTGAGATTGCGGACAAATTCGGCCATTTGGATATTCTAGTGAATAATGCTGCTTCTGGCGTAGCGCGAAAGGCAATGGACTTAGACGAACGGGGCTGGGCTTGGACTATGGACATCAATGCCCGTGCCTTCCTACTCTGCGCTCAGCGTGCTGTAAGGCTGATGGAAGGTCGAGGTGGGAAAATAGTAGCTATATCCAGCCTTGGCTCTCGATTGGTAATGCCGGTTTATACTGCAGTGGGTGTGTCCAAGGCAGCACTTGAAGCACTTACTAGATACCTAGCTATTGAACTTGCCCCGTATGGTATTGCTGTTAACGCCATTGCTGCTGCCGCAGTCCAAACCGAGGCTCTAAATGTATATAAGTTTAATGAAAAATTGTCTAAAACATGGCAAACTACTTCGGCAGGACGTATGGTGCAACCTGAGGACATTGCTAAGCTTGTTGCCTTCCTCTGCCGAGATGAGTCTTTTATGATTCGCGGACAAACTATCATCATAGACGGTGGCTTCTCAATAGCTCCGCTGATTACATAGGCTTTCATGGAGAGAAACATGGCATATCCTCGAGTCGTAGTTACCGGGATAGGAGCGGTTAGCCCTATTGGAATCACGCGTGATGTATTCTGGAAGAACCTCATCGGTGGAGAAAATGGGATTGCCCCGATCACACTTTTTAATACCGACAGCTATCCCGTGAAGCTGGCTGCTGAAGTGAAGAATTTTAACCCGGCCGAATTCATGCCTCTCAAGCGTGCCGATAGGGCTGGTCGCTGCACCCAGTTTGGCATCGCTGCCATGCAGGAGGCTATCGAGCAGGCCCATCTGGATATGACACGGGAAAGACCTGAACGTGTCGGCGTCATCATTGGTACCGGTGGCATGGTCGGTGAACTCTACTATCATTCCGAGGTTTTACGCCAACGCGGTCCCAAGCGAATAGACCCCCTCATGGTATTCAAGGTTAGCGCCAACATGGTTCCCGTTCAAATGGCTATGGTTCTTGGAGCCAAGGGACCCAATGCCAGCATCAACAGCGCTTGCGCTACCGGTTCGGATGCCATCGGCATCGCCCTCAGCCATCTGCGCTTGGGACATGCTGAGGTTATCGTGACCGGCGGTGCCGATTCCAATGTCGGCCCCATTGCCATTGCCTCCACCAGCGTGGTAGGAGCTCTCAGCCGCCAGACCGACCCCACTAAAGCCAGCCGTCCCTTTGACCTCGAGCGTGATGGCTTCGTCCACGGGGAGGGAGCAGGTATTCTCGTTTTGGAAACATATGAGCATGCCGTAGAGCGCAGGGCACCACTGCTGGCTGAGGTTGCTGGTGCCGGATGGAGTTATGATGCCACCAATGATACTGCACCCGATGCTGAAGGCCAGTCAATAGCCATGAAGGCAGCCATGAGAGATGCCGGTATCTCACCGGAAGAGATAGATTATATTAACGCACATGGTACTAGTACCCAACTCAATGACAAGGCTGAAACTGACGCCATTAAAATGGCTGCGGGACGCCATGCCTACGATATTCCAATCTCCTCTAATAAGTCAATGATAGGGCACTTAGCTTGTGCTGCCGGTGCGATTGAGGCTGTCGCTAGCATACTTTCTCTATGCCATGGGATAGTGCCGCCGACCATCAACTATCACACCCCCGACCCTGAATGCGACCTAGACTATGTCCCCAACACGGCTCGCAAGGTAAGGGTAGAGACAGTTCTCTCTAACTCTTTTGGCATGGGAGGGCAGAACTGTTGCTTGATTCTGAGAAAGGTGGGGGGAAAATAGATGAGCAAGGAGGAACTTCACGGAAAGGTAGCCATAGTGACTGGTGCCTCACGTGGTCTGGGGCGAGCTATATCCCTAAAATTAGCCACCCTGGGGAGTAAGGTGGGCATCAACTATTGCTACTCGCCAGAGAAGGCTCAACAAGTAATGGCGGAAATCGAGCAACAGGGTGGTGAGGCGATGCTAATTAAGGCTGACGTTTCCGATGCTGTATCCGTTGGCGAGATGATGAAGACCGTTACCAATAGATGGGGGGCTATTAATATTCTGGTAAACAATGCCGGTATTAGTCGGGACACTTTAATCCTGCGCATGCCTGAGGACATGTGGGACACGGTGCTAGCAGTAAACCTACGAGGTGCTTTTCTCTGCACCAGGTTCGCTCTCCGCTCTATGATAAACCAGGGATGGGGTCGTATTATTAATATCTCTTCGCTGGCTGGCTTAACGGGAAGTGCTGGCCAGAGTAATTACGCTGCCGCAAAAGGCGGACTCATTGCTTTTTCCAAGAGCTTAGCCCGTGAACTTGGGCCTCGTGGTATCACGGTGAATGCCATCGCCCCAGGGTTCATCGTGACCGAAATGACCAATGCGCTACCAGAGGAATATCGTAAAGCCATCTTGGAGCGAATACCCTTGGGGCGTTATGGGCAGCCTAATGATGTGGCTGAGCTTGTTGCCTTTCTTGCCAGTGAGGGTGCTGGATATATAACAGGACAGGTTATCAGTGTGGATGGCGGTCTCATATAACATAAGGAAATAAGACGGCACGATAACTTTTAGAGTCGTCTTGCCTTTTGTACGTCATATGATTTCAACTCTAGTCTCCTACTTGTTTGCCTCTATCAAAGCTTTCCTGATGTATAGTAAATCCATCAGTGTAGGCTTCAGCCCCTGGTATCGTAATGCCCGATACGAAGCGCCCAGGCTGAGAAGCGTAACCTGACCCTTCTCCACACTATCCCAGATTTTCCGTATACCACGGAGCCAACCGAAACGTCTTCTTATCGCCTTATCATATCCTGTTACATCACCTTCATAAATATGGTCGGCGAGGATGATAGCACTCTCGAACGCGGTGTGAATTCCGGCAGCACCAAAAGAGACAACCAACCCCGCGCTTTCTCCAACCGTAATAACTTTATCACTAACTACTGGAAATATTGGTCCTGACAATCTAACGGATTCGGAACAGGAGCATACGATTTCATTTGGCTTCATCTCTTTAACATGGTCAAGAACTAACTGTTGAACTGCATTGGACGGTAGGATAGTAGAACCCCCGCCAACATGAGCTTCCCTTTCACCTAAGGGTATTGTCCAGAGGTACCCGCCTCTTATAACATCAAAGGCTGGTGCTACATAACCATTTAGAATCACTCGGTGCTGGCAGCTTATTCCCTTTTTATCATTAAAGTCCGGGATTACCGGACTGTAGACTCGGGCAATTCCGGTGGCATCAACCAAGACATCATAATCATCAATATCGGGCTTATCGTATCGTATGTCAGTAGCAATAGCTTCGAGTAGCTTAGGCTTCTCAATCCAATAAAGGTCGCCTTTAATTCTCCGACCATTCATTCTGATATAATTATCACGACGAAGCACATATTCTTGAGGAGAGACGCCTAGCTTGCCTACAAGATTGATACAAGACGCGTCAGTGGCGAACCCACAGGGCCTTATATCACACCTAGTATACTTCTCCTGACCATAGAGATCTACCTGAAACCCCCGTATCTTAAGGATACGGTATAAGGTTCTACCTGCAATACCATCGCCTACTATACCTACACGCATCTCTAGCGCCTCAAAATGAGATTGATTTTGGCTCGCAGAACGAAGTGCATTCTTAGCATTGTATCTTCTTCCTTGGCAGCAATGTCAGGTAACCACTATATTTATAAACCTAGGCTTCACCCTAATCCGGGTTAGTTTGGTCGAATTCTGCCATATGCCAGAGTGGTTGTCAAGACATCTAACACAATCTATACTACCAAGACAGTGACATGAATCTCACTGACAAGTCTCACTATCTGACTGCTTCATACGTACACCTTGTTATGCTGTCTTTTTTGCAAATTTCTATCGCAAAAACTGCATTTGCCAAACAACCCAAATACAACCTGCAAAAAGTGGGCTGGCGAGACGGAGAGACAGGGCACCGAGGAGTAATCCGTACTGAATAGGGTCGCCAATACGCAGGTGGGGTGGATAACCCCACAGTTATAGGCTCCAGGGTATGGCTTTTCCGAAGTATTTGCTCTACAGGGAGAGGGGATGAAGATTTTCCTATTATAGCGGAACCAGATTCTAACTCTCCAATGAGGCAATTTCAATCAGTCTTTCAAGTAACTCACAATCTTGGCATGCAGATGTATGATCTGGTGGCATCTCCGCTTCATTTATCTCATTAGCTCGCTGAAGGAGTCCTTCAATGAAATGGTCGGGCTTGATGTCAATGCCCCTTACCTTTAGTGTGAACCCCAACATCAGATTATCCCCTGAGCGGCTCAGTAAATTAGGATTTGAAGCCAAATCTGTGTCTGGGTCTAAATATATTAGGCTTAATGTAGATACGGGAGAAAAGAAAGTTCGATTTCCAATGTAGGCATAAGCATTTAATTGGACTTCATACATCGGGAAAAGCCCACCTTGCGCTGCGGTCAACCTAGTAGTCTTGTAATCCACGATATGATAGCTGCCGTCTTCCAACTGAAATACCTCATCGGGTACCCCGCGAAGGGTAACACTACTCTGAGGCTCTGTGAAGTTATATCTTTGATATGATGGCACATTGGCAAATCTCATTACTTCACCAACATAGGGGAACCAGTCTGGCAATTTTCCCTCTTTGTTGTAATAATTACGTACTACGTTTTTTACATAAGAATCGATGGAGCTAAATATGCCTGGCATAGGTATCTGGAAAGGTATCTTGTCGCATTTGAGTTTTATCCAGAAACATCGCGGGCAGAAGTCCAGCATAGCCAGACTGCCTAATGTTCCAGCTGAGATAATCAAGGACACTTAAAACCCCCTCGGTAAGAATTATTATAAAGGTAAGAGCAATGATTCACCAGCATTTTAAGCAAGCTTAAATACTCAACGTGGTGCTCCGCCGAATAGGGAAAAATACCAAGGCTACCTCCTGAGGCGTTTACTACTCACAGTAGGCCTTGCTTTTTATACTCAAACGATGACTTCATTAAGCATCCTTAAGCATCCCCAAACATCCATAAACCTCTAATGAGAATTAGTAGCCTCTGTTCCACAGCCCAATTCAGAACGGGAAAGTGGGAACGAAATAGAAGAGATGGCTCCCTTTGATTAACTTATTCTGCAACTGTAGACTCGAAACCCAGTTTACATTATCAGAGTTGAAACGGTTGTTCGAAGTGTTCAACTTGCCAAGAACAGTCTATGTCCCGGTGGGGAAATAAGCAGCTTGTTGGTAACCCTCGTCAGCTTAGTCCCCTGGCTGGGCTATCTTACATACCAACTATCTATAAATACAATACCGTTTATAAGGTCAGTTCATACCTTGGTACTTTAATGTAGCCCTGTCTTTGGAGTTTGTCAATAGGGTGAAATCCTAGAAAGTGTGGAATGTAGTTACGACTTTGGGGAGGGAAGGGACCGTTAGCCTACCTTTCTACTTAATATCTACGTCTATACTAACGAGTTTAGGAACAGGTGCTTTAGATTCAATTGCATAATAACTTTTCTGATTGACCCACTTCATGATTGTAGTTCCAAGGTCCTCTGCTAACTGTTCCCTACTAGGTGTGTTAACAC
>DUER01000005.1 GCA_011192075.1 Dehalococcoidia bacterium
ACGGCAAGGTCCCCCAAGAATTGAGGCATCATATATTAGGAAACTCCATGTTATTCCGCATCACGAGAGGTAAAAATGCCAAAGAGGTTTAATAACAAGATCGTTTTAATAACTGGTGGAAGCTCTGGAATCGGGCATGCCACAGCACTGGCTTTCGCACAGGAGGTGGCAAAGGTTGTTGTCGCTGACGTGGTCGATAACAGAGATAAGGAAACCGTCAAGACGATTAAGGATAAGAGTCGGGAGGTAGCTTTCATCAAGACAGATATTTCCAAACCAACTGATGTAGAAAACATGGTGAAGACGACTGTAGAAACCTATGGACGTATAGATATTTTATTCAATAATGCTGGTATTGCCGGATTCCCGGTTCGGCTGGCTGAGCTCAGCGTGAAGGATTGGGATCGCGTTATAGATATTAACCTGAAGGGCGTGTTTCTCGGATCTAAATATACAATCCCGGTAATGCTGGAACAGGGCAAAGGCGTCATCATCAATAATGCCTCATCGTCCGGCATAACACCTATTCCCCGAGTATCGGTATATGCAGCCGCGAAAGCAGGGGTTATCCAGTTGACCAAAGCAATGGCTATCGAGTATGGAGGTGATAATATTAGGGTCAACTGCATCTGTCCGGGATTTATCGAAACGCCGATGACGTCCATAATCATACCGCCTGATTCGGAATCCCGTGATTATTCCCATCTGTGGCCCCTGACCAAACCTGGCAATCCGGAGGACATCGCGAAAGCCGCTTTGTATCTGGCTTCCGATGATTCCTCATTTGTTACCGGGACATCGTTGGTCGTCGATGGGGGATGGTTGGCCGGTACTAGGTTGCCTCTTCCCAGAGGAAGTTAAGCTGAACTAATCTCAATCAACGCCCTAATCCCCCAAATCTTGGGGGTTTTTAAAGCTGGGGGGGCACCCCCCAGGGCTCCTGCCCCGCTTACATCGGATACATCTTTTTCAGCGGTCTCCATTATATAAAGAAAGCCGCGTAGTATAGGTAGTTCCCCCTGATAAAGTACGGACTAGCAGCAATCGGTCGAAACTAATTGTCCTTGCCTAAGTTATTGCACAACTCACAGATCTAAATTTTCGGGTACGTAGGAGAGCTACATAGGTTCCTGGCATGACCTGAATTGACATCCTGGAAGTTACGGGGTCAGTGTTTTGTATTTACAGAGGGTAAAAATGTGGCTTTGACACCTTAACTTGGTAACGCGACGCTTCTGTAATTTCTGTGAGGGGCGTGTAAGTTTATCACCTCGGCTAAACAGTTATAAATGCGCCAAAATAGAACCTGTATTTACGCTCGTAACTAGTCTAAGCTAGGTGAAGGTAGCCTACCATTCTAGTAAATAATAGACAACAAAGTAGTGTTCACTTATGGCGCAGCAATAGCCATGTGTATAGCGTTGATAGGATTTAATCTAAAAATTACACTTAACTGTTGGACATAGTCAGAATAGATGTTTTCAATTTTCACCACCTCCATCGATTTCATACGATTAATCCAAACCTGTCTATCAACCCAAGAACCTATTATGTTTGCCAATATGGGCCTAATATTGACAAAAGAACATATGTGGCCTAGGATTTGCTGAATAACCAGCAGTTAGAGGTTTAGGTGTTCAGATGATGATGGAGTAGGAATTGAAAGCTTTACAATTCTCTTTATCGATTCCAAAATTTGCAGCGTTGAAGGTCTTAGCGAGTATAAGCAAACGACTTTATTATCTTGGCCCACTTGCTGCGGTACGACTGGTTGACGTCCCAGAGCCAAGATTGCCCTCCGCTGACTGGGTAAAGATTAGGACACTAATCTGTGGTTTTTGTGGAAGCGACGTCAATTATATTCTCCTGCGTGGTTCACCAACAGCAATGCCCTTCACCTCGTTTCCCTGTATTCTAGGCCATGAGATCTGTGGCGAGATCATCGAAGTTGGAGGAAACGTTGCAGAAATAGCGACAGGGGATATTGTTACAATTGCACCGTATCTTAGCTGCTCTATAAGAGGGATAGAACCTGTATGTAGGAGTTGTCGGATAGGTAGACCTGCCAATTGCGAAAACTTTGCTGAGGGTAATCTCGCTCCTGGCATGATGACTGGTTTATGTCGTGATGTCGGTGGAGGTTTTGCACCATATGTTGTGGCACACAAAGATCAGGTTTTTAAATTACCTCAGGAATTATCTCCTCGAGAGGGAGCCATGATAGAGCCGGTTGCAACGGCCATTCAGTCGGTGGTTGAAAATTTACCTAGTGACCATGATAAGGTTCTTGTTATCGGTGGTGGAGTGATGGGTAACCTTATTGTTCAAGCAATACGTGCATTCGATATAAGTTGTTCTATCACTGTTGCTGAGCCTTCGATATTACATGCAGAACTGACAGCCAAGGCGGGGGCAGATCACCTGATTACGGATGGTGAGATCTTGCATCACACAAAGGAGATCACCGGGGCCAAGGCATATAAACCAATGATAGGAAAAGAAATCCTCATGGGTGGATTCTCAAAGATCTTTGATACTGTAGGTAACAGTGAGACACTTAATACCAGTATGAGGGTGCTAAGAACAGCAGGGATACTAAGTGTGATAGGGATTAGCGAGAAGGTGAAGCTCGATCCCACGCCCCTATGGTTGAAGCTTCAGACTATAAAAGGTGTCTATTGCTATGGCTTTACTGACGTGAACAGTAAGAGAAAGCACATGTTTGAATTAGCAATAGATTTTGTGGATCGAAAAAAGGTGCGTGTGGAGTCTTTAGTTACCCATACTTTCTCTATTGAAGACTACCAGGAGATGATTAAAGTCAATTTGAATAAACCGAAGTATAAAGCAGTAAAGACAGTAGTTTGCTTCACTTAGGGGTCATGATGTATATCTTAGTTGCCAGCATCAGTTATTAGAATCATATTTGGGAAATCGATTTAGGAGGTGAGTATAACATGGTTAAGATTTCTGGCGGTCACTTAGTTGCAAAGTATATTAAGGAGGTTGAAGGAGTAAATACCGTTTTTGGGCTTGTAGGTGGTCACATTGGTGAGATTCTCGATGGATTCCTGGACTATGGAATAAAGCTAGTGGATGTACGTCATGAGCAAGCCGCAGTAATGATGGCACATGCGTGGACAATATTTCGCTCCGAGCCGGGCGTATGCCTGGTAACTGCTGGGCCTGGGTTCACTAATACGTTAACTGGCATAGTAAATGCCTACTTCGATAACGCACCAGTTGTTTTACTCAGTGGTACAGCTCCAGTTAAGGATTGGGATAAAGGTGCCTTCCAAGATGTTAATCAGTTAGACATGATTAAATCTGCAGTGAAGTGGTCTGGTATATGCTACGATGCAAAAAGGATTCCAGAGTATCTGTCATTAGCGTTCAGACATGCGGTATCCGATCGCCCGGGGCCAGTGTTTCTAGCATTGCCACCGGATGTCCTCAATGTAAAGGTAAATGATGAAGAAGCACCATTACCAAAGCGTGGAAACAGGGTCTACAAATCTGCACCCGATCCTGCGGATATTGAAATGGCTGCCTCTATGATCAATAGCTCGGAAAAACCAGTTCTAATGGGAGGAAGCGGTGTAGGTTTTAGCGATTGTGATGGAGAGTTGCTTGATTTTATCAATAGGACAGGTATGCCTTTTATGCTTATCAATCACGGTAGGGGATCTATCGCTGATTCTCATCCTCTATCCCTGTGGCAAGGCGGCCAAACAGCTATGATGACCGCATTTATGCAGGCGGATCTAATCATTGCCCTTGGAATCCGATTCCACTCGGCTCTCATGTTCGGACAAATATTCCCACAGGCAAAGGTAATTAAAGTAGATATAGACCCGACTGAGATAGATAGAAACAGAGATTCAGATATAGGTCTTGTAGGCGACATTGGCCTTACGCTGAGGGAGCTCAACAGACTGGTAGCGCAAAGAGACCTAAGTATCTGGGCGAAAACATTACGTGATAGCTATCTTCCCTTGATTGGTGAGGAGGTGGCGCAGCGGGAGAAGTC
>DUER01000050.1 GCA_011192075.1 Dehalococcoidia bacterium
AGATGAGGATGTTAATATCTACGATCCAGTTGAAGTTGAGTGGGCTATATCTACCAGAGTCGAACCTGGAAGAGATGTGATCATTATTCCGCCAGCGAATGGTCTACCCACCCTAGGACAGTGGGGTGTTGATGCCACTGCACCTTTAACCGGGGAGCCCTTTGGTGAGCGCTGGCTATACAAGAAGGCGCTTCCACCTGGCGTAAACGAGGTGGACTATGTGTGATTAATTTAGACCCTCTATTGACAAGAGAGTGACTCACAGCCACCCCCTCCCTAAAGCCATAACCACATTCCGCATTCAGATCGTTCGGCCACTGTTAGAGATTGGCCACAACTGTTAGTAGCGGCTGGTTGTGACTTATTGTCCTCCACCGTCTTGGCAGTAGCCATTGACAAACCCTCAAGACAGGACTACATTAGAGTCCCAAACAACGGTGGCTGGTGCCCTTTTTGTTTGGTCTAGGGGGGTATAGGTGTAATGGAAGAAAATGAGTATAAAGACAACGAAAAAGTGTTATATAAGACAAAGGGCAAGTTGCTAAGCAAGGAACCCGAAGAGGCCGACTTATTTGTCACTGAGGGCATTGAACTTATAATAGCAATTGTCATCCTTGTCTGCGGTATAGCTTATATTGTATCAGAGACTATAATCTCGAAGCTCGAAGCGATGTCAGCAGTCACCAAAATTTTCTTAAAACGTTAAAGAGGCAGATGTATGTATCTGAAATTTAAGTACGAAGACACTGAAGTTGTGTTAACCCCGGAAACAATCAGGGACATCAGGCAACAGTTGACTCCCCAGACTAAGCAGATGCCCTTCGGCGAGCTGATTGAGACGATTGAGGCAGCTGGATTATCAAGAAAGAACCTACTTGCCCTCTTTAAGAGGGTGAAAGAAGCGGAGGAGTGGTAAAGCTGGAGCGGGTTCAGGTCATCTGCCCGGCTTGCGGACAGCAGGTTGAAGCTGTAGCTGGGGACGGTCGGGTTAAAGGATACTGCGCAGTTGCTGAGCAGTATGTAGACTTTCTAGCTGAAACACAGCTAGAAAGGAAGAAGTATCAGCAAACCCCTGAGTATCGGGCCAAGATGAGTGCTACTCTAAAGAAGATGTGGCAAAACCCTGAGTATCAGGACAAGCAGAGTGCTGCTCTGAAGAAGACGTGGCAAACACCTGAGTATCAGGCCAAGCAGAGCGCTACTATGAAGAAGCTGTGGCAAAACCCCGAGTATCGGGCCAAGGTGAGTGCTATTAGAAAGAAGGCATGGCAAAACCCTGAGTATCGGGCCAAGGTGATTGCTGCTCATACAGGTAAACATGTCACGGCTGATGGAAGAGACCAGTGAGTATCCTAACTAGCTACATTTTGTTGGAAAAGAGGTCTGCTCACCTAACAAACAGGAGGCAAGACAGTGAACATTAAGCTTACCATTCAGAGCCAACAGCTAACTAAGGAGGAACTGCAGCTCTTAATACAGAGCATTCGCGATTATCAGCAAAAGTCGTTCCCCGATAAGGAAATGCTTATTTGGATTGAAGCCCTAGAGTTGTCTGCATCAGAGACTAAGGAGATCCTAGCTGGCATAAAGCCTCCCTATACACATGGACCAAACTGGGCAAGGGGGTGAGCTATGGATAACCTAGCAAAGCTGAATGCCAAATTCCAAATCAGTTAGAAAGGGGGAAAAATGGAAAAGGGTACCGTAAATATTCGGCGTATGGCACGTAGCGATATTGATGGCGTTTTAGCTCTTGAGAGGAAAATCGGCAAGGGGCAGAGTCGTATTACCTATAGAGATATGCGTACCACTACTGACCCGGAAGGACCATTGGACTTGAGTTTTGTCTCTGAAACTGAGGGGCAAGTAATTGGCTTTATCTTAGCTCGGCTGGCGTATGTAGGTATACCATTTACTGAGGTATGCTTCATTCACGGTATAGTGGTTGACCCTGACTATCAACGGAGCGGTATTGGCAACAGATTAATTAACTCGCTAGTGGAACACTGTTACGCTGAAGGTATTAACATGCTACGCGCACTAGTTCCGGAACACGATGACGAGTTGCGTCGCTTCGTCCAGCAGCTAGGCTTCCGCCCTAGTAATATCATAAATTACGATAAGAGTTTTAACAGTTAAACTAAACATCATTAGAAACTACTATTATCTAGCTCGCTGCAATTTAAGCAGCACGCGTTTTATATAACGTTACAAACCCCATCCAGCCACGAGGCGCTTATCCTACCTCAGTGGACTATCGTGTGTCATCGCCTTTTTGGTAGGATAGAGCATGTATATTGCCTCCGTAGCACCTCCCCAAAGTCGCAACTACATTCCGCACTTTCTAGGATTTCACCCTATTGACAAACTCTCAAGACAAGACTACATATTTCTGTAAACTATGCCGTGTAAGGGTTTTTGTGCCAACGAGGTATTGACTTTATATAGTGCAGAACGATATAATCAGAATAACAATGATTAGGATTCATGAATGCTTACGGTGTGGTCATAAGTGGCCTAGTAGACTTGAGAGACTTACAAATGTGTGTCCAAAGTGCAATTCGCCTTATTGGAATAAGCCAAAGGTAAAGCAGTCTGGGCCGCAAAGGAAGGGGCAATAATGCAAAACTTTTTAATGAACATCTTATCTAGAATTTTTGAGCCTTTTTTGGATTACATCATCACACAGCTCACAGTTAATATCGCGTTGAATGCACAAATAGGCTTTACTGAGGATGAGCAAGGACACGTACGAAGGGTAGAAGGGTCCGGTCTCATTTTGGTGGTGAATCACGGTCGAGAACCTATTAAGATTAGCGTTGTAGGTTTAATCTTTAAAAATAAATCCACAATGTCCCTCAATGCTGAAATAGTCCCAGATATTACGTTTCCTGTCGTAGTCGAGGGCAAAGACCATAGAATATTCCTAATTAATAGAGGTCTATTTGAATCCCTCGGACCTGTTGGGATTGACTCTATAAAGAAAGTATATATTACGGATTCGATGTTAAATACAATGAGTAGTGGTGTCCCAAAATTACAGAAATCTGCAATAGTATTTTCTGTCTTTGTGCCAAAAGAGGTAGAGGATGCCGAACAATAGAGCTGCCATTTGTTGCCGTGCAAGTTCTGATTCTCAAGAATGTGAAGGCACTAGCCTATCTGTCGGAATAAGCCGAAGGTATTCGCCGAATCAATGGGGTGGAAATAAGCCTCAAATACCAGTAACATTGCATTTTGCAACTTAAAATCAGGTATGAAAATACTTCACCCAAAGCTAAAATCTCAATTTTTAATTAAAAATTCTCTACGTGTTCAGCCATATTAACAACCCCATTCTCCTGCCCCAACCCACTTCTTCTGGTATTGACAAAGTCTCAGGACAGGACTATATTAAAGTCCAAACATGTGAAAACATAGTTAAAGTAAAAAATCAGAAAGGAGATCTTTAATGTCGCAAGTACAGGAAACCTATCCCGTCTCTATCAGGGGTGAACTTACTGAGCCACCGAGTAATGCTTTGTGGCTGGTCAAGTGGTTACTGGCAATTCCACATTTCATTATCCTAGCATTCCTCTGGATAGCCTTTTGCGTGGTGTGGGTGATAGCTCTCTTTGCCATTCTGTTCACGGGTAAGTACCCAAAAAGTCTGTTTGATTTTAATGTTGGAGTTCTCCGCTGGTCATGGCGCGTAGGCTTTTACACCTATCAAGCTAATGGTACTGACAAATACCCACCGTTCACCCTGGAATCTGTTGATGCCTACCCCGCTGATCTTAAGGTGGTATATCCGGAAAGGTTATCTCAAGGGCTGGTGCTGGTTAAGTGGTGGCTGCTGGCTATTCCTCATTTGATTGTAGTCGGTATATTGCAGGGGAGCTGGTTGGGTGAGGAAGGTTCCGGGCTGGTGGTTACTCTTGTCATCATTGCAGCCATAGCGTTGCTATTCACCGGTAAATATCACCAGGACATTTTCAAACTTGTTATAGGTATGAATCGCTGGACATACCGCGTGGCTGCTTATGTAGCGTTAATGACGGACAAATATCCGCCATTCAGGCTTGGGGATTAGACCCTTTTCAAGAGGGATTACATAAAAGAATAATGATAAATCGAAGAGAGTGGGTCAAACAGCCATTTCGTCTAGTGATGGTCTCTTAAACACATCCTCAAAT
>DUER01000051.1 GCA_011192075.1 Dehalococcoidia bacterium
ACATTGGATATAGCTATGGTCTTGCGATGCGACAACTACAATCAGCCAGTTTCCATTGAGCTGCCTCCAGAAGCTGAAGAAGCAATTGAGGTGCCAATGGAGTAGAGCTATTAGGGAATTTTGGCGATGGCTGGTGCCCTTTTGATGTAAAAAGCTTGTCGAAAGTAGACAGAGATATATCTGACTCTGACTGACGGGGACAGCACTAAAAGAAAGGAGATCCAAATATGACAAGGTATTTAATCGAGGAAACAGTCACATCTCAGGCGGCGGCAGCAATTATAAAGAACCCCCATAATCGTACAGAGGTCCTACGTCCCATTTTCGAGTCCGTTGGCGGTAAGCTAGAGCACTTCTACGTCGCATATAGTGAAAATACTGTCTATTTGTTAGCTGAAATTCCTGACCAGGAGAGCCTAGCAGCGATATTGTGGGCTTTTCAGGCTGGCGGCGGACCCATGTCCATAAAGGCTACAGCCCTAATGACTATGACTGAAGCAGTAGATGTGCTCAAAAAGGCAGGGAGTTTGAGTTATCGTCCTCCAACAGGATGACTTGGAACTTAGGATGCAGACATATAGCTCGACATCTATTATAAACCGCTAATCTGTGACAGTTGATGGTGCCCTTTTTGGTTTGAACTATCGTCCGCCAGCACCTGAAACTATATTGACTATGGTAACGACGTAAGAAGTGGTACAACTATTGGGGGCAGGTCAGCTAAAGAATGTTAAATGCTATCACTGTTGAGATTAATGGTATAGGACCAGTGCTTTTTGAACGCAGTAAGAGAGCAAGACATGTGAATATATCTGTGAAGCCGTTCAAGGGAGTCCGGGTAGCTGTTCCTGATAGAGTGTCTTTCAATAAGGCTGAGGCATTCGTTCGTACCAAGATAGATTGGATAAAGAAACAAAGTGAAAAGATGAAACAATATGAAAAAGAATACAATTTCACTTCAGGTGCTAATGATGATATTGACAAGGCAGAAGCAAAAAGTATGCTCACTGGAAGATTGAAATATCTTGCAAAAAACAAAGATTTATTTATAACAGAGTATCTATTCGAAATAAAAGGACGAGATGGGGTAGTTGTTCCAGTAAAAACAACATCAACCTGAATATTAAACTCGCCAAACTCCCTGCTGAACTCATCGACTACGTTATTCTGCATGAGTTTGTTCATACTTGGGTTAAAGACCACAGCAATGACTTCTGGGCTGAACTCAATAGACTGGTGGTAGATGAGAAACATATGGCGTCAAGGCTAAGGGAATATGGGGTGGGGTTGTTGTAATAACGGTTCAAAATGGGTGAATGGGTTTTGTTGATCTAACAATCCGTCAAAATGTTCAATGGATACCCCCTTCAATTATTTCATATTTACCCCTCCAAGTATCCCCGCTATAACTACATCTAGAAACGGACTAAAGTCACATACAATAGCTATTTATATATATAAAATATCCTTAAATGAGAATTTGAGACCTATGTGAAGGGGGGATAAAAATGTGGAAGTTAAAGTGGTGTCCACGGTGTGGTGGGGATATGTTTCTTAGCAAAGATGTGTATGGCTATTATGAACAGTGCCTTCAGTGTTCTTATATATATGAGTTGAAAAATACAACTGAATTTAAGAGGCAGCAAATTCCAAGAGAAAAGGAACTAGTTCAGGCTTTAGGTACCAGACCAAAGAAAAGACCTGTGGCTGTTACTTAATATTCTGTGCAGGAGTCATTTTGTTTTGTGCGGAGGGGTAATAGTTAAGAATAACCCATAGCTCAAAGGAGGAGTAAGATGCGAGAAAAGATTCTAGCTGTATTAGAACAAGTAAGGCCTGCTTTACAAGCAGATGGTGGTGATGTCGAACTGGTAAATGTGAAAGACGGAGTAGTTAGTTTAAAGCTGAAGGGTGCCTGTGGTCATTGCCCAATGTCAACTATGACCTTAAAAATGGGAATCGAGCGGGCGCTAAGAGAGAAGATCCCTGAGGTTAAAGAAGTCCTGAGTGTATAGTAACTTGTGTATATAAGCTCATACTGAATAACCTCGTCCGAATTATATTTTAAGATCGGAGATTACTATACCAATTGGGCAATTGAAGAATTAGGGGGGTAATGGTGAAGAAGAAATTAGCCGCAGGTGCCATGACTTCCGTCATTTTTCTTTCAGTGATTTTAATAGCTGTAAATGGCTGCGGGGCTGAGAGGAGTATCGACAGGACGGAAGAACTGCTACCTGTAGAGATTAGGGAATATGAAGGCACAAATCTTTCATCTGTTGATGATTTTAGGGAGAACTCCATAGAAGGTCCGCAGCAGGTGGATGCAGAAAGTTACCGGTTGAATATTACCGGCCTTGTGGAGAATCCTCAAAACTATACTTATGATGAGGTTATCAATGGCTATCAAAACTATGAAAAAATTGTTACGTTGAATTGCGTAGAGGGATGGAGTACAACCATTCTTTGGGAAGGTGTGCTGGTCAAAGATTTGTTGTTAGAAGCAAGTTATCTTTCTAGTGCCAAAGTGGTCATATTTCATGCTTACGATGGGTACACTACTTCCTTACCCATCGATTACATAATGAATAACGACATCATCATGGCATATAAGATGAATAAAATTACCCTTCCACCCGAAAGAGGGTTTCCCTTTCAACTCGTTGCCGAAAGCAAATGGGGATATAAATGGATAAAATGGATAACCGAGATTGAATTATCTGATGATATTAATTACCAGGGTTTTTGGGAAAGTAGGGGATACTCTGATAGCGGAGATTTAGATGAAGGTTTTCTGAAATAGTGAAAAATCTAACCAATCAAATAATCATAAAAAAAACCGTACGATGGCTATTACTAGTTGTAACAGTACTTTACCTTATTTCCGGCTTTGGTATTACAGAATTCAGGACTGTTGAAGCTTTAACCTTAGGATTATTAACTAAAAGCCTAGCCTTCAAGATTCATGATGTCTTATGGATTCCTTTTTTAGTCCTGCTGCTCTCGCATATTTCTTTATCGTCTTTTTTCAAGCTATACGCAAAGGTACGGTGACCTGTCACCACCAACATCACCACTATCAGACAACTCGCTATCAACCAAACAACTTTCTTGCTCATCTCCTTGCCCTACTTTCTATTGTTGTTCAGAAACCAAAAAGGGCACCCGCCACCGCATTAACCAGTGGGTCCAGTGCCCTTTTTGGTTTGGGTATATTACCTAATTTGAGGAGGTGATTTTTAACAAGGAGGTCGGAGCAGGCTCCAGTTTATAGCCCTTGTGTAAATTTACCTCTCTATAGTATCGGCTCTCAGCCTTTTTCACAGATAGACTAAATAGTCATAGAACAGTTCTGCTGTTTGCCGCCCGTAGGCTTCTATAAGCGAGACACCCGATGGGTCCTCTTCTAATACATACTTGTTATACTCCGCCCGGAAGGCATCTATTTTCCTTCTCCTCTGCATATCTTTAACTGGCTCCGCCTTACGATAGACATCAAGGAAAATGTCGAAAAACTGGTCTGCAAAATTTAGCACCTCGTCAGTGTACTCATCGGGAATAAAACGCAGGTATTCATTTGGAGACACGTTAGCCTTTAGGAATTCTCCGGGCTCCCCAAATCCACTCACCGGTTCTGACGGAAGCTTGCCTATAGCCTCGCGCCACTTACGGAAGGGTTCGATATACTTTCTTGTGCTCTCCTCATCCTTGACCAGGGGTTTGGCTTCAAATTCCGCGAATATTTTGCCCTTTTCACCTGAGACAAAGGCCACGTCCACAACTATAAAGGGAAGGTCGTATTCATCGTCGGCTACGATCAAGACAACAGCACCAGCTGTGGTCTCCCTGCGCTGCGATTTCATAATTGATATTTTCTTTAGTTTTTCAGCCTGATAAAGAGCAAGCTCAGAGCTCCCTCTTCCTGAAGGGGAGGCTGTTGCTAGAGTCTTTAGCTCCTCTGGTAAGGGTTTAGATACCATCCCTATCTCCCTTTTCAGCTTCTCAGTTACCATATCAGCGAGAATGTATTTATTCATTAGCTGTTACTCCTATAATATATTGGGGCTCTAATATAATCCTGTTTTTAATTTACCTTTTATTTGTTTTGAATACCGTTATTTCCATGCCTATGGGATTTGGTGGAGTGCATATTCATACTACTCTTCTTTCTCCCATACTAACCTCTCTACTATACCACCCGGTGGCATGATTAGAAGGGATATTGTTTCGGGTTCCACTTCTATCAATGTTTGCCTATGCAGTAGCGTGTCTAGTTTAGTTTCAAAATCTTCACCAAGAGAAACCTCGAATAAAGTCTGCTTGTCGATAAGACCTGACCGAATAGCCTGCTTAAGAGAATCTAACATACCAAACTTGGTAATTATATCCATATATAATTCTTTTTGCTCGCGATAAGTTACCAAGCTTGCCTTTCCCTTTAACATAATACTTCGGTTCTCTTTAGAGCGATCTATCGGATTAAATATACCCACTGAAACATTAGGATTAGCACGAATATTTTCTAATTTTCCGCCAGGATCAGCAGTCATCCATAGGGTTAATCCATCACTGTAATAATCAACCGGTGTCACTCGTGGGATGTTATCTTTACAACTTCCTAAAGCACATGAGCTACCAGGCCTTGACGATTTTGTGCTATTTTCATCTAAATATTCTATAATTTCCTTTTCTATTTCTTCATTGGTCCTTTCCACAAATTCACCTCCTTCTGAATTTACATACCCGCTTCACAAGATAACCCCATCTTAAGAGATCTGCTAATTCGTTAATAGCTTAGTCGACTCTTAGAAGGTAGCTGATGGCGGGAAGCCCATTTCAATCAGCAACTCCGGCGGGGGCACTCCTCTTTCGCGAGCCATCTTGATTGCACCGTCCTTTAACGTCATATATTGAAGCCACTTACCGTTTCTTTCCAGCTTAAGCTGCATTTCGCTTTTAGTATAGGCACTCTCTCTTCTCTTGATGATGATATCAAGGTAAGAGCCAAAGAACGTCTCGTAAGCATTAAAGAATAATTTAAGGTCTTCATATTTGAGGTTCATTAGTTTGCACCCCACCTTGGTGGCAAGTGGAGCAGTGAAATGCTCCATGGTGTAGTGCTCATCGAGCCCTTCCCTCATTTTATCCCGGTCCCTCCCGAACCGGTCAGCAACCACATCCATGGCAGCTTTCATTGATTCAAGGTCTTCTTCAACTTTAGCGGCCGGGAATAAATCCAGGTTCATATTGTAAAAACGAGGGCCTCTTGTTATCCCTTCAGTATTAAAATGTCCCATGGGACAGTAAGGGTTCTCGGGAAACACCTCCATCTGGTAGACAAAGCTGTCAATATCGCCAGTAATATCAGGCCGGGTGACTCCTTGCCGTACCATGTGCATGATTGCCGCCTTCTCAATTGCTCCACCTCTAATCAATATGATTTCAGCCTGCCCTTGTGGTAAGTTCCAGGTCCTCTTAGACAGCTTCCCGACACCTGAGATCTCAAGAAGTCTCTCAGAGGCCTTTTGCTTCATATTCTCTATGAATTCGTCTATAGTAATTTTCTACCTCCATTATGTTATGAATTAATGTACGCCCTAAGTGACATTGGTAAAATTAAGTAATATTCACTTTTAATAATTGATCTGTTTTTGTCAATGCCCTCGAAAAGAGTATCCCCTATACAGATGTCACAAAAAGCCATTTTGTGTCGTCTGACTTATTCCTGATACCAATATACGAGAAACGGTGATCGCCGTCAGGCGTGGCCCCATATATTTGCTTGAGCACCAGCTACGTTGCTATTGAGCTATATTATTTCAGAAATAAAATCTAGGACCACTGTATTGAACTGGTCAGGGCGTTCAATAGCACTGGCGTGGCCTGCGGCCACTAACGCTAGCTTTGAATTAGGTATCGCTTGTTGCACTTGCTTGCCCTGCTCTGGTCCCATAACAGAGTCGTTCTCTCCTACGATTATTAACGTGGGGCATATTAATCTATTCACATCGGGTTTACTGACTTCTCTCCGTAATGATCTCATTACTCGGGCAAAGGTTTGCGGATCATTCTGTAACTTGACTCTTACGTATCTCTCAAATTCGACTGGATTCTTAGAGCTAAAATTAGGCGAAAGTGCAGCAGCAGCCATCATTTCGGCGGCTTTCCTGATTTCCCCTTTGTCAAGGAGATCTTGAATCGTTTGAAAACGCTCCTGAGCGTTGGGGGGAGGTGTAGTTACAGCCAAACCCGCGGAGCTATTAGCCATGACGATGGCCTTTACTATCTCAGGATGTTCTATAGCTAGGTCTACGGCGACACTTCCTCCTAATGAGAATCCGATGTAGACGCCACTTTCAATTCCTATAGCTTTACTGAATTCGTAGAGGTCTTCAGCAAATAATGATATTGAGTATTCACCTTCAGGGCTTTCGGTTTTGCCGAATCCTCTCAGGTCGTATGTGATGACACGGTATTTATTGGAGAAGATGGGGACCTGGTTATACCACATGTCCAAGTTATCAAACGCTCCGTGAATAAAGACAATATTATCTCCCTGGCCGTTAATCTCGTAGTTAATAGCGATACCATTAGCTGTAACTCGCATAGTCACCTCCTATCGTGGCTCTGTAACAAATCGTATTCTAGCCAATTGACCTATTCTTGTCAAATAAATATTTATTGGACAAACTTGTTTTGTGTCCGAACTTTCTTTCAAATGCAGCTAATCTCACTTGAGAATCTCTTCTATTGTATCCCGCATAATGTGTGCCAATGTCAATCCCCAAAATGCACATCTTATCTATTCCCAGTTGATCCATTTTTTACATAGTCATCTGGAGTCCCTTGATAAAAAGGGGTACCTTCTTTCTAAATATGAACATGGAAATCAATAATCATTTTCCCCTCCTATCCAAGAAATCACGAAAATAGTAACATGAAAACCCTGAATTGTGAAGCTATCGAATATATTCGTAAGTATCGGGAACTGGGAAAAGCAGAGTGGTCAAGCTTATAATATTAACTGCTAAGTGTTACTTGTATGCCTACCTTAGAAGATGACCCTTCCTTACTCAATGAATGGATGTAGGTGGAAGCAAGACTATATCTATTATACATCCCCAGCTTTGATATATCATACGATCAACGACTTGGCTAATGTAACATGTCAGATTATGGGTCCAGTTAGCTCGAACCGGTAATTAACATCCAACTTTTTGACGGACTGCGTCCTCTGAGTTCTCCTGGCATCATTTAGTGAGGGTACCCTTTATAAAGCTTTCGGGAGCCTACAAAGCATTGACTATCATTGGAACAGGGGTTAACATATGGGTGAGGAAATCCCACCACTCGTAGAACATGGCCCAACACAATTCGCTCTAGGAGGTACTTATAATGTCTGGCTTTGCTACATTACAGGAGGAAGTAATTGGGACTGGTCTGTGCACAGACTGTGGCACTTGTGCTGCCGTCTGTCCTAACAACGTCATTACTATGAATTATGAAACCGAGGAGCCTGAGCTTACAGGCAAATGCACCACTCGGTGTCAGCTATGTTATGATGTCTGTCCCGGTAAAGATATCAGCCTACCAGAATTGAATCGGGTAGCTTTTGGCAGGGAGCCGAATGCAGGAGAAAACTTATTAGGAGTGGCACAGGCATTCCTCAGGGGTTATGCTATAGACCCTGAAGTTAGAAATGCTGGTGCCGCTGGTGGTATGATCTCTGCCCTTCTCATCTATGCCCTAGAAAAAGGTATTATCGATACGGCCGTGGTAACAGGCATGAGCACACAGCAACCCTGGCGAGTGGCACCGAAGATTGCGACTTCGAGAGAAGAGATTATAGCTAACGCTCAGTCCCGATATGCGATAGTGCCGACCAATTCCATCATTAAGGAAGCGCTGGCATCTGGCGGGAGAAAGCTCGGTGCCGTGGGATTACCCTGTCATGTTCATGGCTTGAGAAAGATACAAGCAGCTGGTCGTCCCAAGCAAGTCAATAATGCCGTGAAGTTTATCATTGGTCTTTTCTGTGCGTCAAATACGAATTATCG
>DUER01000052.1 GCA_011192075.1 Dehalococcoidia bacterium
GAACATTGGCTGTAGCCTGGGCAACCCTTGTAACCTGCGGGTCGTAAGCTGGAACACAGCAGGAAAAGTATAATATCTCGGTTCCCTTGGTGTAGGTCTTAACGCCGAGGTCCTTCGCCCAGTCTGCCCGATTCTCTGGCGGCTCTCCCGACGGATTACCCACACCGGAGATGTTTTTAATTGCAATCCGCAGTGAATCAGGAACCTTGGCTACGCTAAACTCAGCAATGGCTCTACGCATAGCCCGCATAATATCTATTATTTCTACACCACGGGGACACCGCTCAACACAAGCTCTACAGGTGGCACACAGCCACATGTCCTCATCTTCAAAGTCAACTAAACCCAATTGTGCCTGATGCATTATCCGGCGAACGATGAAACTTCTTACCAAGTTCCAGGGGCAGGCACCAGTACAAAGACCACATTGGTAACATAATTTAAGGATGTCACCGCCTTCCTCTTTTATAATATCTGACACCTCTTTATACGGTGCTACTGCTGTCATGATAAACCCTCCTCCTTTCTTTCATCGATATCAGCTTCAGCACAGGACCTATACCCCTCCTCCTGGGCTTGTATATCAAACTCAAAGGTAAGCAAACGCTCTAGGGGCAGCAGGACCTCAGGCTTAGCTTGCCGGAGATCAATGGCTTTCAGGTACCGCTTACATTGTGCACACACGTAGAGCCGGTAGAGCCCTTCATCATCGGTGAAGTATGCCAAGGCATTTTGGTCTTGGCAACCGCAGCATGGACACTCCAAACGTTGAAAAAGCCACTCAGCATCACACCGAGAGCACAGAAGCCAGCGAGCCCCCCTCTCTTCGTCCAAGTAAGCGAAATCGGGCCTGCCTCCGCAGATAGGACAATACCGGCGACGCCATGATTCTTGGTTAACTTTAGGTAGTAACACCTCCGAGTGGGCAGACAAGAAAGGCTTAACTACAGCCGCCACCACAAGACTAAGCAGCTCACCATCAACACTGTGTCTGGTAGCGATGGAAATTAAGGAAGACCCTTCGTACCAGGCTCTGACTACTTCCTCTAATGCGGCTTTATCAGATAAAATATTACCCAAGGACTCAACTTCTTTCGAGGCATCTGGAGTATCTTTAGCCACCGAGCGGATAATTTCTTGAAGCAGAGCCTGTACTTGTGCCCCATCCAGTAACAAATCCTCAAAGGAAAGCAAAGGAACACCCTGACTCAATCGGTCAGAGACAACGTCCTCACCCAAGTTTAGTTCCAGGGTAGTAAGCTGTGACCCCACCTCACTTTGAAGCCGCAGCAACTGGCGATAAAGTTGGATAAAGCCTGGAAGTTTCCCGTCCCTTTGCTCCAGTTCATCTAGTTTCTGGAGCATTTTAACTTCTGTCTCCGAGGACATAAAGTACACCTACCGTCCATTTTTCTTGTCAACCCAGAGACACACTACCTTTTGGGGTTCACTTAGCCTGTATTCCAGATATAAATAAGAGACAGCCTTAGGGTTTGGGTATGATGAAGTCTACCCCTATATCCAAATAATGGCTTAGCTTTGGCCACCTATGGTTATCACTGCTCTGAGTATTAGCCCTCCAATTACAACACATAACGAGGATGATGCGATAACCATGGCTACCCTTTTGTTGGACCCTATCTGTTTCCCCCAGTTGGCAATGTCCAGCCACAACGGGATTAGCAGTGCCAAAAGAACCACCCCAATCCAAAATGGTGCGGCTAATGACCCATTAAGAAGAATACTAAGGCCTTCACTAGCCCCGGCCATAGAAGAATTAGCCAGCCAAACAGCATAGCTAACTAACGCCAGCAACTCGATAACGATTACTCCGGCATCCGCTTCAGCTAACCGGACAATAGTTCGGTTGGAAATCGTCCAGTCGCTGGCGCGAGAACACTGATTGAGAGCCAACCTCACTTCCGTTGAAGCATTAGTAATCATAGCACCCACGATAAGTATGGCTATCCCAGTAGAGATAGCTGAGGCAACAAAGAGACAAGGCAGAAGCACTGAGCCCGCCCACAGCGATTGATTGCTGACAGCTAGAAGTACACCGGTATAGGTCATAAGCAATACAGCAAAGATAACATTAATCCCGCCTAGAAATGATGTCAACCGCTGTAGACTACGAGGCATCCCTCTATCAAAGAAACGCTCAGACCACCATATGACAACCAGTACGACAGCAATTAAAACCCATGCAAACAGAATCCAGGTTCCCATTGACATTGGCGACGATACATTAAATTCGGTCAGCAAGTGCCAGAAACGAATGGGTTTACCAAGGTCTACAATCAGAAGTATTACCCCGATTACGGCCATGGGGATACCCAGGTAAGTAGCTAATCGGAATAGTTGCCTATTACCACCACCAGTAAAGCGGTCAGCAATGAAGGCCGCGAAATAGGCACCCCCAGCCATGCCCGCTAGCCACAGGTAAACATAGATTGGTGCACTCCAAGCCATTATTTTACGCCTCCTTCTACTTTGGATTGCTGCTCTTCGCTTAGCTGCTTCTTCCGCCGGAACACTAGCCATAAGGGTACGGCAGCTACTACCCCTGCGGTGACAAGACCAATTAACCACTTGGTCAGAGCAGCACTAGTGGCCAACTCTGGTGCTTCCGGTAAGCCATAGACCGAAGGTCGTTCGGTAAGGACATAAAGTGTATGCAAACCACCCATTTCATCCTCACCATAAAAATTAGTCTTAGGGAAACCATCGGCTCTTAACTTTTGCGCTTTTCTTATTCCCATATCGATCAAATCCGCCCGTTCACCAAACTGTATAGCCCCTGTCGGGCAGGTCTTGGCACAGGCGGGTTCAATGCCATTAGTTATCCGGTCGATGCAAAACCTACACTTCCGAGACGTTCCATCAACCTCATCTTTATGGACCACGTGGAAGGGGCAAGCCTCAACACAATAACCACAGCCTATGCATGTCTTCTGGTCGATAATCACGACCTCCTCTTGATGAGATATAGCCCCGGTGGGACATACTTTCTCACAACTGGCATCGGTACAGTGCATACAGGTATGCGCCCGGAACAGCCATTCTCCGGGACGCTCCCTGAACTCCACCCTTATCCAAGTGTGTGCCGACAACTCAGGGGGATTTTCATAGGTTCCCAATTGCTCCGTAGATTCCGCCGGTAGCTCGTTCCACTGCTTACAGGCAACCTGACAACCTCGACAGGCCATACACTTTGAAGTATCAATCAGTCTAGCTTTAGGCACGATTATTGTCCTCCTCTATATATAACACATTCAACTGTATAATGAAAAGACCTTGGGTGAGGTTGCTGCCCTTTTCCTAAACCCAAAGCCTTAAAAATACTAATACCACTTACCACTTTTAGAAAATCCTTTCGGCTTAACTCCATAAATATCCTCTTTGCGTCATCTGGAATTCTCCACTTCAACTCCCTCCCCCTCACAGCAAGGCTTTTGCTACCCGTAAACATTATTACCTAATGCCTGTCAGCATTATAACCTTTGGTCACTTTCTCTGTCAAGTAGAAGGGGTGCTTTTTTTAGGAAAATTTCCGTCCACTTAGGGCACAATCGTTTTCTCTCACACCACCACCCCCAAATAGGTTTCGGTAGCCTCTCTATTTCCTTGGCTAAATATCACGCCGGCTTACCAACATCCAGGCACTCACCAAACTAGCACTTACTAACAAATCCCGTCCATAGCTCCTGAGCTAGTTCCTCTAGATAGAGTCTACTCTCAAGCTTGTTTCTCCAGCTTCTGCGTATTGATTCAAAGCCAAGATATGCTCCAGAGATCGCCCCGGTCATGGCGGCGATAGTATCGGTATCTCCACCTAAGCTAATAGCATAAAGGATAGATTGGGCAAAAGAATCAGGGTGAGCTAAGAAGGAATATATAGCGGTAGGGACTGAATTAAAAACCTCAATCCCATTTCCTAACTCAATATCAACCCTAGCCTTTCCTGGCTCAGCAAGAAGCTCTTTTATCTTGTTTAGCTTTTCCGTGGAAACCCTGTCTTGCGTATAATCGATTAATTTGGGCTAGGAAACCATCCTGAGCAAAGGCTGCCAGTGGCTCAAGGCTTGTCGTCAGACCAATAGCATAAGCCTGCAGAGCCGCACCTTCCTTGCCTAAGTTATGGGCATGGGTAATCTGGCTTGATTTTTAGGCAACCTCTCTTAGTATCCTTGGGTTATCATAATAAAACACACCTATTGGGGCAATCCTCATGGCTGAACCGTTCCCGTAAGAGCCGCTGTAGTATAATCCCTGAGCCGCCTCATCCCAAGGGGTACCAGCTCTTATCAATCGGAAAATATGAGGAGGTCCGGACCCATAACCACGAAAGGGCTCAAGCTCATAATTCTTGGTAAAGGCATATGCCATGTCCTCGCCGCCAAAGCCCCTAGCCCTAATCAAAGACTCAGCTACGCCAATCATCATGTGTGTATCATCGGTGTAGGTCAAAACCTCTCGTCTCTCAGCTATGGCTTTAATTTCTTCAAGCTTAACTTGACGACGTCCTTCAAACGCCGCTCCCAAGGCATCCCCTACCCCGGTACCGACGAAAGCACCCAGGAACTTCGATTTTAGGACTGGTTCAATCACTGGAGTTTCACTAAAAAGCTAAACTTTTCCCACTCCGCTATATTATATACTTAATGGGATAATTATCACCATATTACCAACCCTGCGATTGATAAAGTGGAACATTACAAGAGAATACCAAGCTGGACCGTGCCACAACTAAACCTGACAATGAAGCTGGTGGAGGTCTTGATTCTAGACAGAATAGCAGGGCTGAATGTAAAATAGATACAACTTTTTCTAAAACACAAGGTTAACAAGTTATAACGAGGTGCAAAGGATGAATGGGTATAACGGAAAGATACTTCGGGTAAATCTATCTGACGACACGATTTCAGTGGATGAGCCCGATGAGTCATTTTACCGGCGTTACCTCGGAGGCAGAGGTTTCATAAGTTATTTTTTACTGAAAGAATTGCCTCGTGGCGCGGACGCACTCAGCCCGGAAAACAAATTGATTTTTGCTACCGGACCAATTACTGGCGTCCCAGTGGCTGGCAGTGGCAGAAATAGTATTGGTGCCAAATCACCGCTGACAAACCTATATGGTGACGGCGAGGTTGGGGGTTACTGGGGGGCTGAATTTAAGCATGCTGGTTATGATGCCTTAATTATAGAAGGTAGGTCGAAAAATCCGGTTTATCTTTGGATTCAGGATGGCAAAGCGGAGATAAGAGATGCCAGGCACCTCTGGGGTAAGACTACCGGTGAGTGTGAAAAGTTTATTAAAGAGGAGCTAGGAGACCGGAGTATTCGCGTGGCTCAGATTGGTGTTGCTGGTGAAAACCTAGTTCGTTATGCCTGCGTGGTTAACGACCTACGACACGCATGTGGTCGCTGTGGCATCGGTGCTGTGATGGGTTCTAAGAGACTGAGGGCTATTGCCGTTAGGGGGCATCAGAGGGTAGAGTTAGCCGATGCCGAGGCGATTAGTTCTATGGCCAGGTGGCATAGGACCAACTTTAAAAAGAGCAAATGGCTGTCAAATTTGAGTGCTCATGGTACTGCTGGCGGTCTTGTAGCTTTTAATAAAAGGGGTGCATTACCAACACGCAACTTTCGGGAAGGTGTTTTTGAAGGAGCTAGCCAAATCTCAGCCGAGGCGATGGAGGCTGGTGCTTTGAAGGAACGGAGGGGCTGCTATTCCTGTCCCGTCCGGTGTAAGCCCGTGGTATCCATTGGAGAGCCATATAATGTTGACCCAATTTATGGTGGTCCTGAGTATGAAACCCTGGCTTCCTTGGGTTCACTTTGTGGTGTAGATAATCTAGAGGCAATACTTAAGGCCAATGAGCTTTGCAATGCTAACGGGCTGGATACGATATCTACCGGAGTTACCATAGCTTTTGCCATGGAATGCTTCGAGCGCGGTATTTTAACCAAGAAGGATACCAACGGGCTAGCGCTTAAATTTGGCAACGCTGAGGCAGTGCTGCAGCTGATAGAGATGATTGTCCGGAAGGATGGTTTCGGAAAGGTCTTAGCCGAGGGCTCAACTCGGGCTGCCCAAGCGATAGGTAATGGAGCCGAAGAATTCGCCATGCATGTTAAGCGGCAGGAGATTCCAATGCATGAGCCCCGTTGGAAGCAGGGTATGGGACTAGGCTATACACTCTCACCCACTGGGGCTGACCACAACCACAACATTCATGATAGCCAGTTTGAGAGGTTTCTAGTTAATGAACTAAATAGCTTGGGTGTAATTGAGCCTCTACCACTGAATGATTTGAGTGCAGCCAAGGTAAGACTGCTCTATTATGGCACTACCTGGCGACACATGCTTAATTGTTTGGTAATCTGTTCCTTTTTTGAGTTTGCCCTCCAGCAGGTAGTTGATTTAGTAAGAGCTACTACCGGCTGGCCAACCACTACCTTCGAGTTAATGAAGATAGGTGAGCGGTGTCTTCAGATGACCCGTGCCTTTAATATTGGCCAAGGTATGTCCAAGGAAGAAGATAAATTGCCTGAGCGGTTTTTTACCCCTTTTCCATCCGGTCCCCTCAAAGGAGGTAAAATTGAGAAAGAGGCTTTTGAAAAGGCTAGGGATATCTACTATGCTATGGTCGACTGGGACAAGGAGAGCGGAGCCCCCACTTTGGGGAAGCTGCAGGAATTAGACATTGAATGGGTAGCTAGAGTGTAGTAATAAAAGGGAGCAATGTTGATAGATAGTCTCTAGCCCTGTATTAATGAAAGAGAAGCTGATATAATAGAGATGACCATTGCCATATGATAACAAAGCCTGAATACAGAGGGAGGATTATTAACATGGAATGGGGAATGGCAAACCGTATGGCACAACTGGTTCAACCGGACGGCCATTGCTTGTTTTTGCCAGTCGACCATGGATATTTTCAAGGTCCCACCAATAAATTGGAAGAACCACGCAAAACTATTGAACCGCTTCTCCCTTACGCTGACGCCATCTTTATCACCAGAGGAGTATTACGCTCATCAGTAGACCCCGACAACGCAAAGCCAATCATTCTTAGGGTATCCGGCGGCACAAGCATGGTTGGAAAAGACCTAGCTAATGAAGGAATCACCACCTCTATGGAGGAGGCTATCCGCCTTAATGTGGCGGCAGTGGGTCTTTCCATCTTTATCGGCACTGACTATGAACGTGAAGCACTGTTAAATTTATCAAAACTTGTTGATGAGGGTGAGAAGTATGGCATTCCAGTAATGGCAGTCACTGCGGTGGGTAGAGAGCTAGAAAAACGAGATGCCCGCTTCCTTGCCTTGGCTTCTCGTATTGCCGCCGAATTGGGGGCACGTGTGGTGAAAACCTACTGGTGTGAAGATTTTGAAAGAGTGACACGGGGCTGCCCGGTTCCAGTAGTTATGGCAGGTGGGCCTCAAGTAGACACAGAGCTTGAGGTTTTTGAGTTCGTTCATGATGGCATTCAGAAGGGCGCCATAGGGGTGAATCTGGGAAGGAACATCTGGCAAAATGATTTCCCGGTAGCCATGATTAGGGCGATACGTGCCATCATTCATGAAAATGTCTCCCCAAAAGAGGCGCAAGAGTTATACAATAGTATAAAAAACGAATAAGTTACTGTCTGGTAGAAAAGAATCGTGCGTGTTGCCATGTGGTATAACAATCGAGATGTGCGGGTGGAGGAGATGTCTACGCCCCAGATTGGTCTCGGCGAGTTGCTGGTGCGTGTGGAGGCTAGTGGTATCTGTGGCAGTGACGTGATGGAATGGTATCGCCTCGACCGGGCCCCCCTGGTGCTGGGTCATGAGATTGGCGGCCAGATTGTAGCTGCCGGTGACGGGGTGGAGGGCTACAAAGAGGGCGACCATGTCTCTGCCGCCCATCACGTCCCTTGTAATACATGTTATTACTGCTTGAGTGGACATCACACCGTCTGCGATACCCTTCGCCAGACGAACTTTGACCCCGGCGGCTTTGCCGAATATATTCGGATGCCAGCCATTAACGTCGACCGTGGGGTATTCTTGCTACCCAATGAAGTATCCTTTGAAGAGGCGACATTTATTGAACCATTAGCTTGCGTTCTGCGTGGGCAAAGGCGGGCACAAATGCAACCAAGTCAAAGCGTGCTCGTTATTGGCAGTGGCATTTCTGGACTGCTCCATATTCAACTAGCTAGCGCGCTGGGTGCCGGCCCTATAATAGCAACAGATGTCAGTAACTATCGACTAGAGGCAGCACAACATTTTGGGGCTGATATTGCTATCCACGCTGAAGAGTACTCGCCGGACCGCCTACGCCAGGTCAACCAAGGCCGTCTAGCTGACCTAGTGATAGTATGCACCGGCGCTACCTCAGCTATTAACCAGGCGCTTGAGTCAGTAGAGCGATGGGGTACTATTCTCTTCTTCGCCCCGACAAACCCCGGGGTCACCATCCCCATCTCAATAAACGAACTTTTCTGGCGAAACGATATAACGTTTACCACGTCCTACGCCGGTAGCCCTAACGACTACGCTACTGCCCTAGAACTTATCCGCGCTCGTCGTGTCCGCGTGCGCGAGATGATTACCCATCGACTGGGATTGGCCGAGACAGGTCTAGGCTTCCAGCTCGTTGCTGAGGCACATAATTCCATCAAGGTGATTATCGAGCCGCAGAGGTAGCAGGAATGCGCATAGGGGTAATTATAAAATAAAGAAGCCTTGCGGCTTTGAAATAGAATAAGTCAGGGAGGTTAATTTGAAAATACTTTTGGTTTATCCCCAATACCCAGACACTTTCTGGAGTTTTAAGCATGCGTTAAGAATCATTTCTAAAAAGGCGGCTTACCCCCCTCTGGGTTTATTAACTGTAGCTGCCATGCTCCCCAATGAGTGGGAGAAGAAGCTGGTAGATATGAATGTAATCCCCTTAACTGATGCAGACCTTAGATGGGCTGATTACGTGTTTATCAGTGCTATGGTCGTGCAGGCGGATTCAGTCAAGGAGGTTATTGCTAGAGGTAATAGACTCGGGGCTAAGATTGTGGCCGGCGGTCCTCTGTTTAGTATAGGTTACGAGGAATTTGAGGGGGTAGAGCATTTTGTGCTCGGTGAGGCCGAAGTTACCCTACCTCTTTTCCTAGCTGATTTAGCCCAGGGACGTGCCCAGCATATGTACGCATCCAATGAGCGACCCGATATAACAAAAACCCCCATTCCTGAGTGGTCGCTAATAAATATGAAAAAGTACTCATCAATGAATGCCCAGTATTCTCGAGGTTGCCCTTTCAATTGCGAATTTTGCGATATTATCATCCTAAATGGGCATAAGCCACGGACCAAGACTAAAGCCCAGCTACTGGCAGAACTGGATGCACTATACAGCCAGGGTTGGCGGAATACTGTGTTTATTGTTGACGATAACTTCATCGGTAACAAGAAAAAACTTAAAGCAGAAATCCTGCCCGCAATAATCAAATGGAGGCAAGAAAGAAAATACCCCTTTTCGCTTCTTACCGAAGCATCCATAAATCTTGCCGATGACGAAGAGCTAATGCAATTGATGGTCAAGACCGGGTTCAATAAAGTATTTATTGGCATTGAAACCCCAAATGAAGAAAGCCTGGCCGAGTGTAACAAGCTTCAGAATAAAAACCGTGATCTAGTAGCCTCGGTCAAGAAGATTCAAAACCATGGTTTGGAGGTAATGGGAGGATTTATCGTCGGTTTCGATAATGACCCGCTTTCCATCTTTAAGAGTCAAATCAACTTCATTCAAAAGAGCGGCATTGTTACCGCAATGGTCGGCTTACTGAACGCACCTCGTGGTACCAGATTATATCAACGCTTAAAACAGGAGAACCGCCTATTAATGGGCTTCACCGGAGACAATACCGACTGTTCCATAAACTTCATTCCCAAAATGGATTATGAGACACTCATTAACGGCTATAAGCACATCCTAAATGTCATTTATTCTCCGAAGCCGTATTATGAACGGGTTAAAATATTTCTAAAAGAGTATAAACCTCGAGAGAAAGGGTGGGGCAAAATAGAATTCAACCATTTTAAGGGACTGGTTAAATCTATGTGGATTTTGGGCGTCAAGGAAAAAGGAAGAAGATACTATTGGAAGCTTTTTACTTCAACCTTATTGAGACATCCACGGTCTTTCCCTCTATTGATAACGTTTACTGTCTCTGGGTTCCATTTCCGCAAGGTTGTTGAAAAGTATATTAGTACACCAATTAAGGAGACCTTTAAGACTCCGGGCAACTAGAAATCCAGGGCGTGAACCGAATTAACCGAGGTGCTGAGCTAATTCAGTTAAGCTGCGGATGCGGGGGCAGTTACTGACCTCAGGGTATAAATCACAGCGGTCGATAAGTATCGGATTAATACCTACTCCCCTGGCACCTACTACATCCAATTGATACTGGTCACCCACATGAAGTGCTTCAAAAGCTTCTACCCCAGCTCGGTCTAAGGCAGCTAGAAAAATGGGTGGCTTAGGCTTGTCAGCCCCCGCCTCCTGAGAAGTAACTACAAAGTCAAGATAGCCTTCTAGTCCTAGCTTACGGTGGAGAGAAAGCTTGTCCTTGGTAGCGTTGGTAAGCAAACCTAAAATAAGCCTGCGCTCTTTTAGCGTTTTCAGCGTTGATAATACGTCATCAAAGAGGATAAGGGCATCGCCCTTAAATTGCTGTTGCACTATCTTTAAGATTTTCAATGGCAGCTCTTCAGCCACCTTAATACCTTCCTCGGCTAATATTGCCTTCGGGTAGTGAGAATAAACCTCTACCTGCTCCTCAGGACTTCTTTTCTCCACAGGCGACTTGGCACTTTCCTCAAAATAATATCGGTCAGCAGCGAGAATACCACGCATTATTACCTTGGGTGCTAGCTCAATACCGAATTGTTGAAAAGCCCAGCTATATAATTCCGCCCGGGGAGGTTCAAAATGAGTTAGGGTATTAAACCAATCAAAGAATACCGCTTTAATCACGCTACCTGTCTACTTAATCATCCTTAATACCCAGGTCTTTGAGATAATCAATCACATCCTGAACAGTTATTATCTTTTGAGCATCCTCATCTGGTATCTCAACTTTCCGTGAAGGATTGCTAAACTCCTCTTCTAAAGACATTATTAGCTCTACCAAATCCAGAGAATCAGCACCTAAATCATCGACAAAGTTAGCTGAGGGCACCACCTCCTTATCGTCCATACCTAGCTGCTCTACAACTATCCTTTTTATCCGCTCAAAAACAGTCGCCACAATCTACCTCCCTTTCTAAGAGCTTTCTATCTGCTGGCAAGAGCACTGACCGAACCTAAAACTCCATTAACAAACTTTGATGAGTTATCACTACCAAAGGTCTTGGCCAGCTCAACCGCTTCATTTATAGCTACTTTTACTGGTACTTTATTATCAATCAAAATCTCAAATATTGCAAGCCTCAGGATATTCCTATCAACCACTGGTATCTGCTCTACCGGCCAGGCGGGAGCAAAACTTTGAATATTGTGGTCAATCTTCTCCCTATTCTGGACAACACCGCTTACTAGCTTACAGGCAAAGGCAGCATTTTCCTCGGATAATTCCTCTTTAGCCAAAAAACGGGCTAAGGTCTCATCCACGTCATGCTTTACCGAATCAACCTCATATAATACTTTGAGAGCGAGGGCTCTCACTTTTCGCCGCGCTCCTGCCATAGTTCTAGAATAAAAAA
>DUER01000053.1 GCA_011192075.1 Dehalococcoidia bacterium
ATAATTTCTTGTGGCTCCATACTCTGAGCACCTTCAGAGGAAAGCTTTATTCCGTCCAAATCGACCCCAAAGTAATCGAGAAGATAAAAACCTTAGGGGTGGAGAACTACACCAGCCTTTTAGACATCCTAGAGCCTATAGAACTGGTAGTTGTAGCTGTACCGGGAGTGGTAGCACCTAAAATCTTGGAGGATTACCTCCAGAAGAGAGTGGCTGATCAGGAGGAGAATCAGTAGCCATTGCTGACGGATTTGTTGAATCTGGGCTAGAGGTACCTGTCCTCACCCAAAAATCCTATGAGGAGCTGGTAATCTTCTTTAACCTAGTGGGAGCAAGTTGCCGTAACCCAATAGACCCCGGTATTAACTGGGAGGAACTAAAGTTTATCATGGAAATCGTGGAGGAAGACCCCAGATTGATAACATCGTAGTGGTATTCGTATGGTCTGTGCTCCGTATACTCACCCTCGAGCAGCTAGAGAACCACATCAATTTGGTAATCAATATAAGATAGAGAGTATCAAAGCCAATAATGGTTATTCTCGCCTCTTCTTCCTCGCTCAAGGATATGCACCAAACGAGGGATATCGCTCAAAAGCTCCACTACGGTGGTATCCCTACCTTTGACAACGTTGAACGGGCAGCCCAGGCGCTGAGAAACTCTATAGACTACTACAGCTTCAAGAATAGCATTATAGGATAAAGAGAATCCTTTACTGAAGCTGTACGATACGAACTTCGACTTCGCCTGAACTAACGGTCAGGAGAGCTACGGTACCTAGCCGATGCATATAGTAGGGAAAAGTAGGACTGCCCGGGTTTACGAAAAGAAAATTACCCCTGTTTTGCACTTTAGGCCTATGGCTGTGACCGAAGACCATGATATCAGCCATGTTATTGTATTTAAAGCTTGCTTCTTCCAAGTTTTCCTTTGAGTCAGGAAATACTGACCATGGTCCGAGCCCCGGCTCGCTGTGGCTAATTGAAATGTTAACACCATCAACGGTAAGGGTATGTTTCTTCTTTACCCGCCTATCGCTGGTAATATCATAGCCATCATCGTCACCCTCAGCAGCCAATACCGGAGCCATATACTCCAATTCGTCCAGCACCGAAGTTTCGTAGATATCCCCCGCATGTAGAATCAAGTCAACATCACGGAATATTTCCTTTATTTGACCGGGAAGTAACTTGGCATCTACAGGAATATGAGTATCTGAAAGCAATCCAATACGTGTCATCTGCCGTAATAGAATAGAGGTTAACACCCCATTTTGTCAACTATACAGAAGGTGAAGGGTTGTGCTATATTATGCCAGTGTAACTTTTGTGCATGATCACTCCCTGAGGTGAGTTCAAAGCCTCATAAAATAACACAAAGGTAACTAATAGATTAGTTTGGCAGGGCGGGTTGTTTTGAGATTATTCATCTACCCTATCCCTTGTATCCCCTTCCCCTTCAAGGGGAAGGGGAAGATAAGTAAAGAAGGGCTAACGCCCCTCTATAACTCCCTGATTGGTACTCCAGAGTAAGGAGGATTAAAGAGAGGCCTGAAAATCAGCTAGATGCTAAATTGAAAGTAAAATTATGCTTAGGCGGTGGAAGGATTAAAGGAAGAAATACGGCTTTGTGGGTTATTCCTATATTTTTTGCTTCAGTTTGGTTTTCTCGATTTTGTATTTATTTGGTATTATATACTAGCTTCAATGGTTATAAACCACAGGGAATCAAGGTAGGTGCGGGGATCCAAGACGATGATAAAAAGAAGCCTATACATAATTTTTTCAGTATTATTATGCAGCCTGCTTATTGCTGGTTGCCAGCCAGCACCAGAAGAGGTGCCAGTCCCTGTTACCGATGGTGGAGTTCTTAACCTGTATGGCATTGACCCGCTAACTCTTGACCCGGCGGTTTCCGGTGAAATGACCTCCCACCAATATATAATACAGCTATTTAGTGGCTTGGTATGCCTTGATGATAACCTGGAGCCGACACCTGATATAGCCCAGAGGTGGCGGGTCAGTGACGATGGGAGAACCTACACCTTTTATCTACGGCACGATGTTATGTTCCATGATGGCAGGGAGGTTAAAGCTGAAGATTTTAAGTATTCCTGGCAGCGTGCCTGTGACCCTGATATTGGCTCAATGACAGTAGTCACCTATCTGGGTGATATTGTTGGGGTGAGGCAAGTATTAGCTGGTGAAAGCAAGGAGATAAGCGGCGTCAGGGTTATTGATGATTATACTCTTCAAGTAACTATAGATGCCCCCAAAGCTTATTTCTTATCCAAGCTGACCTATCCCACTACCTTTGTCGTGGATAAAGCCAATGTAGAAACAGGAGGGAATTGGTGGCACAGTCCCAATGGCACCGGTCCGTTTAAGCTTAAAGAGTGGGATGAAAATAGCTTGCTTATTCTAGAGAGGAACGGGCTTTACTATGGTAAGTTGGCTAAGGTAGATTTTGTTGCCTTTCAATTATGGGGTGGAGTGCCCATGAATATGTATGAGACTAGTAAGATTGATGTTACCAGCGTCTATCTCCACTATATTGATAAGGTTACCGACAAAGCGGGCCCCTTTTACAGAGGGCTAATAGTAGTGCCTGAGCTAAGCTTTTTCTATATTAGCTTCAATACCACAAAGCCACCTTTCGACGATGTTAATATTCGCCGCGCCTTCTGTCAGGCTGTGGATAAGGATAAATTAGCTTCTCTGGTATTTAAGGATATGGTGCAGTCAGCAAATGGCATCTTACCACCAGGTATGCCTGGTTTCAATGAAGACTTAACCGGGCTGAAATATGACGTAAATAAGGCAAGGGAGTTGATTGCTGCCTCCAAATATGGAGATGTATCAAATTTACCACCTACCACCATTACTACCTCGGGCTGGGGAGGATTAATCTCACCGGCGTTGGAGGCTATCATCTATGAATGGCAGCAGAACCTCGGCGTGGAGGTGAAAGTAAGGCAGTTAGAACCACAAAGGTTCCTTTATCACCTTATGCAAGAGAAGGATGAGATGTTCTACACCGGCTGGATAGCTGACTATCCACATCCCCAGAATTTTTTAGAAGTTTTATTTCATAGTGGTGCCAATAATAACTATGGCGAGTATAATAACCCTGAGATAGATACACTTCTGGAGATGGCAGGCGTGGAGCTAGAAAGTGACCTGAGCCTAGCCTTATATCAGCAGGCGGAACAGAAGCTGGTCGAGTATGCTGCCTGTTTACCCCTATGGTTCGGCAAAAACTATATTTTGGTCAAACCCTACGTTAAGGGGTATAACCTAAGTCCTCAAGGTCTGGCTATGCTAAATAGCGTCTCTATTGAACCTCACTAGTGGCGGAGGGGGTGGGATTCGAACCCACGGTTCCCTTGCAGGAACAACGGTTTTCAAAACCGTCACCATAGACCACTCGGACACCCCTCCTGAAGCTAAACTTCGGGATATTGTTTACATAACAGACAAATTTAGCGTTAAATTTGCGTTATTTTTTGGAGATACCCCTGACAGTAGCACTTCGTCTAACAACGCCATAGCATCCTCTTGTATCCTCTCAATTATATGGCTGTAGGTATCCATTGTAAAGGCTACCGAGGCATGACCTAGAGCTTCAGAGATAACCTTTGGCTTAGCCCCAGTAGCAGCATCAGGCTGGCAAAGGTATATCTCAGGTCGTGAAAGCGCACACCCTTCAAGCCTATCCGTTTTACCATCCTTCCGAAGTCATGGCTTAATACTGAGGGATTAAATGGCTTCCCTTCAGGAGTTCCGAATACCAGGCTATCAAGAGAAAGTATTTGTTCCAGCTCCAAGTAAAGGTTTTCCCGCTCTGACCTGTACTGTTTGAGAAATAGTACGAGCTTCGGAGTTGTGGCTACACGTCTGCGCGAACGGCTAGTTTTGGGTTCTTTGAATTGATACACGCCACGCCTCTTGTATAGCACTTGGCTAACCGATATAGACATCATATCGAGGTCAATATCCCTAAAAAGGAACCATTTTAGCCAAAGAAAAAGCCCCTCATTGCTGAGAGGCTTTGAAGAAGCACTCGGTTGAACACCTGTTTTACTCTATCACAACACTTAGACACATATCCTAAAAGGTATGGTGTAACGTTGACTGTGTTGCCACGACTTTGGGGAGGGAGGTGGCGATGGTGGGGGAGTTTGAAGAATCAGCTAGAGTCCATCACTGAAGTATAGTTTAAGGGACAACAGACGGTAGAAGATTGTTCTAGAACATAAAACCTTCCCATAACCAACATAGTAAAGTACGATTAAGTAAATTAAGTTTAAGGTAATTAAAGTGAGGAAGGATGATGTGTGGATAAGCAATAATAGACTGAAAGAGCTAACAGACAACCCCTATGAAGCTGGTATTGCCGTTGTTTTCCAGCCGGGCTAGCAGATGAGTGACCTGTTTGTTAACAAGTGAGTTTTTATGAAACACAAAGACAAACTAAATAGAGAAATTTCAGATTGGTTAGGATTGAGTGCTTCTGCTGATTATCATGATTCTTATGATAATCATTTTGAGTGCATTGATTTTACTGACTTGAATATTAGCGTTCGCTGGTTAAGACCTATATTGATTCAAAAGTACAATCTGGAAGGTATCTATTTTGATTATTTAGACGAAGTAACTGCGTCATGTACTTTGGGGTTTAAAGGGGAGGAGCATCAAATCTGCGCTGTCGCAAAAGATGAAGGAACAGCTCTTGTTTCCGCTTTGAAGAAGTTTATTGATAAGGGCGAACTTATATTGAAAGAAGCTAGGACATTTACGCAATCCTTCTAGTCAGTTTATAGAACCCCCAAAGGGCACCATCAACCATCTTATTATTTAGCGGTTCCAGTGCCATTGTTTCATTCTCTTACTCCGTCCTCATTTCTAATTACTCTCGACTAAAGTGAAAGAATACACATGTGAACCACATGCTTTAGTAAAAGCCATAGTACTATCTCATATATGTATTGTCAACCCATTTTTGGAATAAACAAGTAATTTTTGCAAAAAATAGGTATAACTACTCACGCGTGATTAAGCATAGAAGGGCATTCAATGTCTTTGACAACGTACTCGTGGATGACATATCATATTCTATAGGAGATCTGATAAAAGAGAACCTCAGTAATTGCCAGGAGGTGGTATAGGTTGATAAATGTAGAACATGAAGACCCCATCATAAGAGCCTATATACTATTCGGACAAACTTCAATGGTAGCAAAAAAGTATACAGACGCCTATTTCTATAATAAGACAGGTCTGTCGGGAATCAAGTTTATTGTGCTGCAAACCTTGGCTAGCAATAAGGGGACAATGACGCCTTCTCAGATAGC
>DUER01000054.1 GCA_011192075.1 Dehalococcoidia bacterium
AGACCTACAATGACCACCGTATGGCTATGAGTTTTGCCACCGCAGCCCTTTTTGCTGAGGGAGACACGATTATTAATAGTGCCGAGGCGGTAACTAAATCTTACCCCGGATTCTTCACCGACCTTGCTCAAATCGGGGCAAGGGTTCAGGAGATTTAAGTTAATGAATATCGTTCTTATTGGTATGAGGGGTAGCGGGAAAACAACCATCGGTAAGCTCCTAGCCAAGAGATTAGGTAATCAGTTTATTGAGATGGATGAGCTAATTGTTCAAAGGCTGGGACAAAGTATTCCCGAGATTGTCAACAGGTATGGGTGGGGGAAATTTAGGGATGTGGAAGCGGAGATTACTCGTGAAGTTGCCCGGTTAGCTAATGTGGTTAATGCCACGGGGGGGGGTGTGGTGACCAGAGAGGAAAATGTTCGGGAGCTTAAAAAGAAGGGAAAATTGGTCTGGCTTAAAGCCAACACAGATACATTACTCAGACGGATTGGTAACGACCAATCTAGACCATCCCTCACCGGTAAGTCGCAACGGGAGGATATGGAAGCAGTGCTGGCTGAGCGCAGTCCAATTTACCAACGAGTAGCTGATTTCATCGTTGATACCGAAGGCAAAATGCCAGAGGAAGTAGCAGAGGCAATCGTCAAACTGTATACTGAACAAGAGTTGGCTCAATGATTAATGCCGATACATCAATCTGCTGTCTTATTGGAGACCCGGTAGAGCACTCACTTTCTCCGATAGTTCATAACCGTGGCTATGAGGTCTTAGGTCTCAACTTTGTTTATATTGCTTTCAGGGTTAAGGATGTCAAACTGGCAATTAATAGCATAAGAGGACTGGGCATTCGTGGGGCGAGTGTTACCATGCCTCATAAAGTAAGCGCTATGAAATATATTGATAACATTGATGATACCGCCCAGGAAATTGGCGCCATCAATACCATTGTCAATAATAAGAACGTGTTAAGCAGTTTCAACACTGATTATGGTGCCGCGCTAAAGGCACTGGGGGAGAAGACTACTATAAAGAGCAAGAAAGCATTCCTCCTCGGAGGAGGTGGTGCTGGTCTAGCTATTGCTACCGGGCTTAAGCGGAATGGCGCTGATCTGGTAATCATAGACAATATCAAGGAGAAGGCGGAGGAGCTAGCCAGGCTTGTTGGTGCCGAAGGTTTCGGTGGATTAGACCAACTCTCGGAAATTGGTTCGGCAGATATTTTGATAAATGCTACGCCAGTTGGGATGTGGCCCAGGATTAATGAGTCAATTGTGCCCAAGGAACTATTGCACTCCGGGCTCACCGTTTTTGAGGTTATTTATAACCCCAAAGAGACAAGGATGATAACTGAATCAAAAGAAGCCGGTTGTACAATTATCTACGGGTATAAGATGTTTCTTTATCAGGCGGCTATGCAATTCGAGCTTTTTACGGGACACCAAGCACCACTACTTGACATGGAGCAAGCCTTAATTAAGGCTTTAGAAGGAGGTGAATATGCTGCGCCTACTTACAGCCGGTGAATCCCACGGACCCGCCTGTGTAGCCATCATCGAAGGGATGCCAGCCGGGGTCGCTGTCTCTATTGACGATATTAACCAAGAACTCAAGAGGCGCCATTCTGATTTTGGTCGTGGCGGGAGAGGTTTAATCGAAAAGGATGAAGCCGAAATTCTCGCTGGTATCCGTTATGGTAAGACACTGGGCAGCCCCATTGCCCTGGTAATCAGAAACCTTGATTTTACCAACTGGCAGGCTGAAATGAGGATTGAAAATTCCGACGAGGAAACCGCTAAGCTGACCAGACCTCGTTCGGGTCATGCTGACCTCACCGGGGCTTTGAAGTATGGCCATGATGATATTAGAAATGTCTCAGAAAGAGCTAGCGCTAGAGAGACAGTAGCCAGAGTTGCCGCTGGGGCAGTGGTCAAGAGACTGCTGGCAGAATTTGAAATCAAGATAGGCAGTCATACTGTTCAAATTGGGTCGGTCAAGCTATCTCGTCCGCCCAGGAATTTCCAGGAAGTGGCTTCTGTCTTTGATATAGACCCCGATATACGATGTATCGACCCGGAAACATCTAGGGAAATGAAGGAGACAATTCTTGATGTCCGTACCAGGCAGGATACCCTTGGTGGCGTTGTTGAGGTTATAGCCACCGGTATCCCGGTAGGCCTGGGAAGTGTTATGCATTACGACCGCAGGCTTGATGGCAGGATAGCACAGGCGTTAATGAGTGTCCCATCAGTCAAGGCGGTGGAAATAGGTAACGCCATCGAGGTAGCAGCCATGTTTGGCTCAGAGGTTCAGGATGTGATTTCCTTCAAAGACCACCGTTTTGTCCGCGAAACTAACCGCATAGGTGGCATTGAGGGTGGCATAAGTAACGGCGAGGATATTATTTGTCGTGTTTACCACAAACCAATTTCAACCCTGGGCAACCCTTCTCCAACCATAGACATTGAGACTCATCAGCCGGCGTTGACAGCTATTGAAAGGTCTGATATCTGTATTGTGCCTAGGGCTGGTGTAGTCTCGGAAGCCATGCTGGCACTTGTTTTGGGCCAGGCAATGATTGAGAAGTTTGGTGGTGACCACCTTAACGAGATGAAGCGAAATTTTAGCAATTACATTAAATCGTTAGACAGGGATCAAATATCTACTTAGGCCCCTTCAGGTAATCTATAGCCCATTGAATGGCATCCTCTTCATCAAGTTCAAGCTCATAGTCTGGATGTAACCCTTCACCCTCTATGGGGTGACCATCGGGGGTGAGCCAGTGAGCCACGGTAAGATATAACCCGGAACCATCTTCGAGTTGATAAAATCTATTGACACTACCCTTACCAAAAGTTGTGGTGCCAGCAATGGTAGCTCGAACATAATCTTGCAAGGCTGCAGCCAATACCTCACTACCGCTAGCCGAGTGGCTATCGACCAAAACAACCATGGGCAAATCAGTAACTACTCGTGTGGACTTAACGACCTGAGCAGAAATATCTCCTTGATTATCCATAACATTGACCACTACACCCTCTTCCAAAAAGTGGCTGGCTACCTCAACCACAGCCGAAAGTAAGCCACCCGGGTTACTGCGTAGGTCAAGGACGATACCCATAGCTGCTTCCTGTGCTATACTCTGCAGCACCTGAGATAGTTCTTCATCGGTGCGCTCAGTAAAATGGGTGATATTAGTATAGGCAATATCTCCCTTCATCTCAAAATAGACACTGTCCAGCTCAATCTCAGCTCTGACTATCTCAATCTCCTCAGGTTCAGTCTCCCCCTGGTGGAGGATAAGCAGAGTGACGGAGGCTCCCCTTGGTCCACGGATGCTAAGCACAGCCTCGGCTAGACTCATCCCTGAGGTAGAGCCGCCATTGATTGCCAGAATTATATCGCCAGCCCTGATACCAGCCTTAGCCGCCGGTGAATCCGCAATGGGAGCGATAATCATTATCTGCTCATCCCTAACTGCAACCTGAGCTCCAATGCCCTCAAATTTCCCTTCTATGCTATTCAAGTTCAACTGATAGGTTTCGACATCCATATAGGAGGTATATGGGTCATCCAATGCCTCCACCATACCCTCAATGGCAGCTTGGCTCAGTATGTCGGTATCTAGCTCGTCCCGCTCCACATAATTGTCAAAGATAATGCTCCATACCTGCACTACAGAGTCCAGACCCTGGTTCAAGGCGGTCTGAGTTCTGGTAGCTACAAAACAACCAGCACCAAAGGATAGGGTGAGAATAACCCCTAATAATAGGATTACTGCTGTAATTTTTGCTATTTTCGACATTATACTCACCTCCTTAGATGCATTTTAACCTTGAAGCACTTTAAATAGCAAAATTTGTTGGTTATTTATTAAGAGAAGGGGAACATATATTTTGTGTTATGGTGGTTACATACCTGACAAGCATGGTATTATATTAATAAAAAGGCAGCGACGTTATGGTGGAATCCCGGAGTTAGTGAGGGTGAGGTGGGGGGTGGAGTAACTAGTTGCAAAGGTAAGATATGAGTATTAATCGCACTTTAGAATGGCGAGTTTCAATTTCTATAGAGAACCTACAGAAGGAAGGACTATGAAACACGACCTAATTATTGTTGGTGGGGGGCCGGGGGGACTGATGGCAGCTAAGACGGCGGCTGAGGATGGTTTGAAGGTGCTTTTAGTTGAGCGCAAAAGAGAGCTTACCAGGATTAATCGGGCCTGCCTTCAGATTTTCTACCTCAAATGGATGCAGCCCGATGGCTATATTGAGCCGGTAAAAATAGAGCTCAGCCCAGATAAAACCAGGCTTCATCTCCCGATACCAGGCTGCTATGTGGACTACAGTGGCCCCTTAAAGCCCTATTGCAATGCTATCTGGATTTCACGCTCGGGATATCGGGTGTACCCCTTTAAGAATGAGCTCTTTGGCTTTTTCTACGATAAGGAGTACCTTCTAGCCAACCTCCTTGCCTCAGCGCAAAAAGCCGGGGCTGAGGTCATAACCGAAGCCATGGCCTTGGGGGCAGAGAATACCGCGGATGGGGTCAAAATATCAGTGCGAACGAAGTCAGGCGAACAAACCCTGAAGGCGAGAAGGGCCATTGCTGCCGACGGGGTCAACTCAAGGATTGTTGACAGCCTGGGCCTGAACCAGAAGCGAAAGGTATTTGTATTTACGCCCAAGGCACAAGGTGTGAACTATGTGATGGAGGGTGTGGAGCCTACTATTCCCGGGCATGAAACTGCTTGGCTATCAGTCAACATCCCGAGCATAACCGGGCATATGACTGGGATAGGTCTTATGCCAGGAGATACCAGGTGGGTGAGCAGGAACTACCAAGACCTTATGAAGATTCCGGAGTATGCCCCCTGGTTCCGCCACGCCCGAGTGGTAAAGAAGACAGCCTTTGTCGCTACTGTCCGCACCCCAATAAGGGAGCCAGTAGCCGGCAACGTGATGATTATCAGCGATGCCGCAGCCCCTATTGAGACCTGGATACAGGGTGCCATTGCCTGTGGCTATCAGGCGGTGAAGGCTATTCTTAAGGAGCTCAATGGCCAAAAGGGCTACCCGGAGTATATCGCCTGGTGGCAGAAAGCCTTTTTCTTCAACGACCCCCGCTATTTCAAGGGCGTTGTCACACATCGCGCCCTGAACAGGATATGCTCTGATGAGGAGGTAGATTATATCTACAAGCTTTTCCAGGACAAGAGGGTAGTACCCACCTTAGCCATTGCTAAAAACCCGGAACTAATCAAGGACGAAAGGCCAGAGCTTTACCAGAAGATAAAGACCAACCTTGATGGCATGCTGAAAAAGCTTGAACCACTGCTAGCTACCTATCCACCGGACAGCACTATATTCAAAGAACCCGATGCCCACCTTGAGCCTTGGCATTCCTACCCGAGTCTATACTGACCTGCCCCGGGGTAACCCCAGCCATTATTTATTAAGGTAGAAAGAAATTCAAGGAAAAGAGCTGATATTTCACTAATGACTTGAACGAGTACACGGTCTTGACAAAGTACTACTATTATGCTATATATATTAATAATTAAGAAACATTAAGCACCTTAACAATTGGATAGCGGAAGGAAGTTTAAAGCGTTGTAAGCATTTGTTTGGAGAGTTTGATCCCGGCTCAGGATAAACGCTGGCGGCGTGCTTTATGCATGCAAGTCGAACGGTCTCGATTTATCGGGATAGTGGCGAACGGGTGAGTAACGCGTAAGTAACCTGCCCTCAAGTAGAGGATAACTCTGAGAAATTGGAGCTAATACTGTATGTGGTAATGGAGGTAATGCTTCATTACTAAAGCCTTAGGGTGCTTGGGGAGGGGCTTGCGTCCGATTAGCTAGTTGGTAGGGTAACGGCTTACCAAGGCGATGAT
>DUER01000055.1 GCA_011192075.1 Dehalococcoidia bacterium
AAATGAAGAGGGGTAGTACCGCTGTGGCCACGAATAGGAGGAGCCCACCTCCTATGAGATAACCCCGCCTGAAACGAAGCCAAGCTCCCAGAGCACCAATTATGAGCATGGCCCCAAGGGCTACGATCAGGTGCGCCCAATCAGCAAGGTCTTCCCAGCTCATGCCTACGAAAAAGGTAAAAGAGAAGAAAGCCAGCAAGCCTCCGAAATAGTAGGCCACAGTGACCGGGTTCAGACCGGCTTTTCTCTCCTTCGCCTTGGGTTCAGCTTCCAAGTCTTCTTCGGCCAGGATAGACCTTAGCTGTTCATCAGATAGAAGCCCCCGTTGCTGCCAGCGCCTAAGGTCTTCAATGTCGAAACTCTTCTTCGGGTTCACTCACCTAATTCCTATTGTTTTAAGGTTAGTTCATCAACTGCTCTCGCCACCAAACCTTGATGCTATTCGCTTTTAGACTGAGAAAGCCTCACCTTAACTGCCCTCGGACGACCATCACGTCCTTGACCCTTTTCAAATTCCACTTCCTGCCCTTCGCTAAGACTATCAAATTCCACTCCTTTAATATCGCTGTGATGGAAAAGGAAGTCTTTTTCCTCTGACTTGATAAACCCAAAACCACCGTTCATAAGCCGTATGATTGTGCCCTTTGGCATAGGATACCCCATCCCAAAATTTGCTTACTTGGGATTCTACTGTAGTCCTGTCTTGAGAGTTTGTCAATACTAAATAAAAAGGAAGCCTTTTTGTTGCCACTCTGATAAAGAAGGTTCCTATTTTCGACAGCGTCGTATCCACAACACCATAAATACACAGCTTGTAATCAGCTTCCAGCGAGTGCTATTATTACTTGTTATGCGGAAAAACAAGCGAATGCCTATGTCTAATGTGCCCTCGATTGCTTACGAATGGCAGTGAAATGTTAATGGGTGTCCTGAAAAAACTGGCATTACTAATGGCTGTTATGATATGTATACAGCTCGTATTCCTTAGCTCAGTACAATCGGCGATGGCAGATCCTCTCTTGGTGAAAGAATTGAATTTCGTCTATCTTCACGGTGTTGGAGGTAATGTCTGCTCTTTCCAGCTACTTAATGATGTCATCAAAGAGCAAGTCAAGGACTACATCATTGACTATGAGCAAGCCAATCCCGGAACCAAGGTACTGGTTAACACACTTAGAAGATGTTATCCAAGCAATGTAGACATTAACAGCTGGGCTAATAACATTGCTGACAGTATCAGCAAACATTTTTACGATAAGGATAATCTAATTCTAATTGGGAGTAGTATGGGCGGTAAGGCAGCTCTTTATGCAGTAGCACAAAATATCGGCGGTTTAGCCGATAAAGTGGCATTAGTAGTAACTATCAATAGTCCTATTAAAAGTCTGCAGGACTATTTTGTTACCGGCGGTGGTCCTATATCAGACTACTGGCAGCTTGCTTGGTTTTTTTCGGACGAGGGGATCCTTCATTCTGCAACCTATTATGATAGCTCTCAAGATGGGAGATGGGTAGGGCAGAATAGACACTGGTTAGCTTTTACATCAGCGGAATCTACACCACTGAGTGAGCAGTTTGATGTTGCTGGAATTGATGTTTGGCCAAGAGACATGGATGATAATCTTGTGCCAATCTCCGCTCAATATTCAGAAGGAGCTGATGTAATCTATTATGGAGAGCATAGTCATGTTGATTTTACGGTTTCCAATGATGTAGCTGAGTTCTTAGTAGACTATATCCTTCGCTACATTTTTGGTGGGAACATAGAATGCTCCGTCCTTGCTAGAATTGGAATTTTGGGGCATAAAGCTGATTGGTTGTTGGGTCCAGACTACTGGGAAGATGTTGTGGGCGAAGCACTTGTCGATACTGGTAGCTTTAAGCACAAAAACGAATCATATACTAAATGGCAAGAGTGGGAGGATGTAGTTGGGCAATGCACCTTCAAAGACAAGCGGGGCAGTTATCGAGTTAATCGTGTGGGTTTCCTGCCCTTTATCGCAAGTATTGAAGAAGCACGCTGGTTGAACCCCGATGATCTTGAAAACTGCCAGCTCTACTTACGTACCAGAGCCGCGCCGAGAATGTCTGTAGAGGTAGAGTGGCGTATTTATCAGCAGGGCTCACTTTCTCCCGGCTTTGTGCGTGACCACTATGAAGTTGATATAGTTGAGGGGACACCTTTTACTGGTATTGAGCAGGTGTTTTGGGAAACCGATGGCCCTCGCGACTTAAGATTACGAATCCGTTCCAAAGCGCAAAGTCCTTTCCGGTGGTTCTGGGCTCAATGGAGGGTATATTATAAGGAAGTACGGCAAAGGCAACTAATTAACGAAATTCCCGTAAGGATTCTAGAAAATAAATCAAACTAATCAATGTAGATTATTAACAGATGGTTATAGGCTTACGCTATATTGCCTGACGACGAGTGTATGTTGCTGCACTCTGTAGGACCCATCCGAGGAATATTAACAATACGCCCTCAAACCATTGTCGCAACAATATTATTACTAGAATACCACCTATAACGCCGAGTATGCCAATACTCGACCCTATCCAACCAGTAATGTGCGTTGCCCGTTCGTAGTTGCCAGTATTCTTCCACAGTAGTGCTCGTAATAACCTACCTCCGTCTAGAGGAAGCCCTGGGATAAAGTGAATTATAGTCAGCATAAGAAAAATGAATGCCAACCATTGGACCAGCACATTGACTATTATGTTACCACTGTATGCCAGCATCACATAAATAATATAAAATACCATAGTTATTATTATGTTAGACAGCATACCGGTTACAGCCAACAGTAGTTCTAAAGAAGGGAGACTAGTTTCCTTGACTATCTGAGGTGCTCCCCCAAAAACAAACAAAGTAACGCGCTCTATCCTGATACCTCTACTGGTAGCTAATAGACTCAGGATAAATTCTCGAAAGGTCATAATTACTAGAAAAAATAAACTGGCGGTTATTCCGAGCACAATCCTTTGCCATAAAGGATAAAGCAATGAGAACTGTGTCGTCACAGCTATTGACATCAAGATGATAGCTATAAACCAGGTATAATGTAATCGGCCACGGGTTCTCAGAATCCATCTCATATTACGGGTAATCCTCATATACAACTCTACTATAATATGATAGTGAATTCATATCAAACATCCCCGGCAGGGCATTCTAACAAACTGTTTGAGATACGAGGGTACTGATAGACTGTTCTTAAGACTCTCAGAGCCCGGAGGGTAACCCATTTGCTTGGTTGCCCCTTTTTCTCTATATCTACCAAACTTTTACCGTTGTAAGTATACTCTAACAACCACCGACCTTGGTTGTCTTGTTTATTAATCAGTAACTTCAAAGCATTGTCTAATCGTGGATCTTGGGCTTGTCCCAAAGCTGCCAGTACTTCCAAGTTCTGAAGTACATCGGTAACGTAGCCAATAGGATAGCCGAATTTGAACCAGCTAGAGCTGGGCCGATTCCCCATGCCAAAGGGGTAATCAGCAACCGCAGGGTCATGGCTTAGTAGAAAGGTTATACCTTGCCGGATGGCGGCTTGCATTCCCTGAGTGCGTAGTGAAGGCGGGACTTTTGACAAAGCCAGCATTGCCTTAACGGCTCCCCATGCGCAAGGCAGACCTACATTAACGGAACAAGCGAATAAAGGAGCTAAAGTGCCAGACTTATAGTAACGCTTATCTGTGTCCTGCCTCGTGGAGTCAGCTACTCCTTCTCCAGTAATGGTCTGTGCCAGCCATTCCAGGGCTGCCTGAAGACGCTGGTCTCCTAACCAGCCAAGGTCAATTAAAGCCGCCCCTAGGTTTCCTGCCATGCAGTGAATAAAACCTGAAGGCGTACCGTTCGTGGAGAGGCTTCCATTACTGGCTATGGCATGAGAAAGTACATACTCACAACCTGTGCGAACTCGTGGGTGGATGCCGTCTGCTCCAAGTTGTGCCATAAAGACAATCGACCATTGCGTACCACGATATTTAGGGCCGTAGCCAGGGCCAGGTTTGTCCCAATATCCGTCCTGTTCTTGAGACGCAAGGATTACAGGTACTGGGCCACCCAGCATATTAGCTGCCAGCGCCTCTTTTACTTCGTTATCATCGCCACTACGACCCAGAATATCACGAAGAGTAAAGTAGCGAATAGCCGGCTGAGTCTTGTCGGGTTCTAGTAACCAGGGAATCGGATTCTCATGCAGTTTGTCTTTCCAGCAAGTCATCGTCGAACCGTCCTTTTTCTTAAGCAGTACTTATTCTATTCTATTGACATTGGTGTCCTCATTTCCGTTTTCAATGTCTGGGACTCCAATGTAGTCCTGTCTTGAGAGTTTGTCAATAGTATAAAAAAGGAACCTTTTTACCGGTAACTCTAACTTAAGGAGTGGTATAATTATTGGGGGCAGGTCAAGGTCACAATCGGTTGCCACCTCCCATAACAGACTGTGCACGATAAGTTTAGTATTCAGAAGTTTAGACAACCGAGTATGGAAGAGAACTATGAGATTAATAACCTATGAAGGTGTAGAGCACAGACTTTCTGAGCGTAACTGGAGGAGATTGCTTAATAGGTTTGATGCTCGCAAAGCTAACCTCAACATTCTGGGTTATTTTAATATACACGTTGGCTCTATTTGTGTATATCGTAGCTATAAATGCATCCGATGTCCACTACGTGATCCACACAAGAAAACCAACAGCTGCACATACTTATTTAGGAGAATAATAGGTGAAGAACTCTTCCCGTACGTGCAGCTGTTTGACACTGTAGTCATTTGGGATCCGAAATTTGACTCAGAGGTTCGTCAAGCACTCCAGAAAGTGAGAGATGTACTGTCCACAGCTACGAGAATCTAATGGAGAAGCGAAACATACAGTGGAATTCTATTGACTGCAGTTGTCAGACAGTTAGCTTAGCATTTCTGATAGCGCTCTGATTAACTATTGCTATCCAGGCACCAGTTGAGGGGATTCGGATGTCAAAATACGAGTGCAAAGGTTTTGGAGAAAGTTCTTGCTTTTGACCGAAATGACCCACGTTACTGGACTCGAACTAACACAGAGTAAATATGATTGGGAGTCAAGTGGTCACGGTATGGAATTGGTTAAAGATCCCATCATCGTTATCAATCATTACTTATCTGATTTTCGCAGTAAAACTGATTCTCAAATCAGACTCTGATAGATAGGTGCTGCGCAAAGGATGAGTATTCCCAATAATCCAAGAGAAAGTAACTTCCTTCCCTTACTCAATGGAATCAGGTCATCTGTTGGTCCAGGATGCTTTCTCATAGCAAAGAGCAGAATTAGCACACCAAAGAACCAATAGCCCAATAAGAAGGTTAT
>DUER01000056.1 GCA_011192075.1 Dehalococcoidia bacterium
CTTCAGGGATAGTAATGCCGCCATCAGCTTGCTGGTAGTTTTCCATTATGGCAATGAGCACTCTGGGTAGAGCTAGTCCTGACCCATTTAAGGTGTGGACAAACTGGGGCTTAGCGTCAGGGGACGGTCGGTAGCGGATGTTGGCTCGTCTGGCTTGAAAGTCACCACAGTTAGAGCAAGAGCTTACCTCTAGCCACTCACCACAGCCAGGAGCCCATATTTCAATATCATAAGCCTTAGTAGCAGCGAAACCTAAATTAGCGGTACATAGCTCCGTAACACGATGGGGAAGTCTTAGCTGGCGGCAGACCTGCTCAGCATCATTAACCAGTTTTTCCAGCTCCTCATTAGAGGTGGCTGGCTCAGTAAATTTATATAGCTCAACCTTATCAAACTGGTGGCCCCGTTTTATGCCCCGAGTATCCTTTCCCGCCGACATTTTTTCCCGCCGAAAACAGGCAGTGTAGGCAACGTAACAAATAGGTAAAATTCCCAGCGATATGATTTCATCACGGTGAAGGTTAGTGATTGGCACCTCAGCCGTAGGCACGAACCATAAGTCATCCTCGGCATCGTGATATAGGTTATTAGCAAATTTGGGCAGGTTACCCGAGCCTACCATACATTCCCTTTTGACCATAAATGGCGGATATACCTCATTGTAGCCATGCTCAGAGGTGTGGAGGTCGAGCATGAAGGAGATTAGGGCTCTTTGTAAGCGAGCACCTAACCCCTTGAGCACATAGAAACGACTGCCTGATAGCTTTACCCCCCTTTCAAAATCAATGATGCCCAAAGACTCACCCAATTTCCAGTGGGGGGCTAGCTGGAAGTCAGAAGTTAAAGGCTCCCCCCACCAGCGTACCAAAACATCACCCTCTTCGTCCTCCCCTACCGGCACCGTTGGTTGCGGAATGTTGGGCACTCGTAGCAATAGCTCCTCCAGTTGCTCATCCAGACTCCTGACTTCTTCCTCCAGTGCTCTTATCTTGGCACGCAAATCACGCCCCTCATCTGGGGAAATCTGTTTCTTCTCCCGCGCCGCCTCCTTGCGAACACGCCTGAAACCTTCCAGCTCAAGTATCTTCTGGCGACGCTCTGAGTCAAGCTTTAAAATTTCATCCAGCGGGACAACATCTTGGCGACTGGCTACGGCTTGTCGCACCAAGTCTATATTTTCACGGATAAATCTCAGATCAAGCATAATAGTTTACCAACTCCCCCCCTTTATCCCCTCCCTTGATAAGGGAGGGGAAATAGATCGTATAAGAGAGGCTTCGCCTCTCCTGGTATCAGCGACATCATTTTCCTCGTTACGGTTTATCCCTAAGCTGAGGAAACAGGATTACCTCGCGGATTGACTGCTGATTGGTAAGTAGCATCACCAGGCGGTCGATGCCAACACCCAGTCCCCCGGTAGGAGGCATACCATACTCCAGTGCCAGCAGGAAATCTTCATCAACAGTCTCCATGGTCTCGCTTTCCGCCTGGCGCTCCCTCTGTTGCCGGAGGAAGCGCTCTCTTTGCTCCATAGGGTCATTAAGCTCGGTAAAGGCATTGGCAAGCTCCATGCCTCCGGCAAAGGCTTCAAAACGCTCCACCAGACGCTCATCATCCGGCTTTGCCTTAGCTAGGGGTGACATTTCCACCGGGTAGTCTAAAAGGAAGGTAGGTTGTATCAGATTTGGCTCGACAAAGGTTGAAATAAGCTCATCTATAAGCCGACCTCTGTCCTTTTGAGGGTCAACCTCCATTCCTAGCCTTATCATCTCAGTCCTGAGGGAATCAGTATCAGGGAACCCTTCAAAGTCAAGACCACAGTGTTTTATAATTGCTTGGCGCAGTTCCAAGCGCTGCCACGGCGGCTTAAAGTTTATAGTACTACCACTAAATTCCACCTCGTCTGTGCCCAAAACCTGCTCAGTAACTTCAGATACCATTTCCTCCAACATCTTCATTACATCATCATAGTCAGCATAGGTTTCATAGCTTTCCAGCATGGTGAACTCAGGATTGTGCTTGGTGGAAATACCTTCATTGCGGAAAGTGCGACCCAGCTCGTAAACCTTATCAAAACCGCCCACAATGAGTCGCTTCAAATGAAGCTCGGGAGCAATACGTAGATAGAAATCCTGATCAAGGCTGTGGTGGTGAGTGATAAAGGGGCGAGCGAGAGCACCCCCAGCTGATGATTGGAGTATCGGCGTTTCTACATCAATAAATCCTCGCTGATTAAGGAATTGACGTATATCAGTAATGACCCGACTTCGCACCTGGAAGATTTCTTTAACTTCGGCGTTGGCGATAAGGTCCAAGTAGCGCTGCCGGTGCCGCTTATCTATGTCACTAAGCCCGTGCCACTTTTCTGGCAGGGGCTGAAGCGACTTAGCCAGCAGGGTGAAATTTTCTACCTCAATGGTAGGCTCCCCGCTCTTGGTCTGGAAAAGCTTACCACTGACCCCAATAATATCACCTATATCTATATCCTCAAACAGTTCACGGCTTTCTTCATGAAGATGGTCTTTATGGAAACATAGCTGAATCTTCCCTGAGGCGTCACGGATGTCAAGGAACGAGATTTTGCCCATAGGTCGGTTAGCCATAATACGCCCGGCAATATTTACTCCCGGTGCTTCTATTTTGCCAGAGTCCTCTTGCTGCTTAAGTAGAGCTATCGCTTGTTGTGCTGTATGGCTCCGGTGATAACCATAGGGATAGGGATTAATACCCCGACCTCGAATTCGGTCAAGCTTTCGCCGTCGCTCTTGGATTATGCGGTCTAATCTCGTTGTCATCTCTACTTCATAGTATAGCTAGAAGTTCGATAGCTCCACTCCCAGCCATATATTATCTACTTATAGATTATTATATGTTTTCATTGTATAACTGTCCAGCCTTAGGGCAAGTGCTGTATTCAGGGTGTAACTGTATCAACAAAGGGACAATTCCTTTCCAATTGCCGAGTGTACCTGATTAGTGCCAAGACCCGAACTGCCACTTTGACACACCAACTGGGTTAGCCTATAATACTTAACAGGGGCACAGCCTGTGCCTTCATAGGGGGTACCAAAATGGCAGTAGAAGTTAAGAAACAAGGGACAGTCACCGAAAGGGTGATGAAACTGAAGGAAAGCTTCCATGAGACTTCGCCAGCCTTGTGCCCGGAGCGAGTCAAATTCTTAGCTGAAGCCTATCAGGAAAACGAAGGCAAATCCCCCATCACTATAAGGGCTAAAGTCTATGAGAAGTTCCTCAAGGGGATGAGCCTCCATATCGACGAGAACCCCATAGTGGGCAATCTGTCAAAATATAGGGTAGGCATGGTGCCATACCCAGAGTATTCCTGTAGTTGGATGAAAAAAGAGCTCGAGGCTATTACCGCCTTCGGCAAAGTCCCCATTAGCGAGCAAGACCGGGAGTTACTCACCGAAGCCGTAGACTATTGGAAGAGCAGAAGTACGTACCCCCTGACTAATGAGATACACGCAGGGAAGTATGAGGGCGAACCAACTCGTAATGAACTACAATTTGCTGCTGGGGTATGGCTCATTCCCATCGGAGTACCACCAGGTAGAATCTCAGTCGACTACGGCAAGGTACTCAATAAAGGCCTTAACGGAGTGATAGCCGAGGCACAACAGCAACTCAACAGCTTGCCAATCGGTACCTCTGAGACCATCAACAAAAAGGACTTCTTGGAGGCGGTAATTACTTCCTGTAATGCCGTCATCGCTTTTGCCAACAGATATGCCGACCTCACTACGGATATGGCACAAAAGGAGTCAGACCCGGCGAGGAAAAAAGAGCTGGAAGACATTTCTCAGATATGCCGCTGGGTGCCAGCTAACCCAGCCAGAACCTTCCATGAGGCAATCCAGTCCTTCTGGTTTACCCATCTCGCGGTGCATATGGAACTTAACTCAAGTGGCATCAGCCCAGGAAGATTCCCCCAGTACATGTACCCCTTCTATAAAAAAGACCTGGAGGAGGGCAGAATCAACAGGGAAGAAGCCATTGAACTGCTGGAACTGCTCTTCATTAAATTCACTGAGATTATCAGGTTCTGGTCCCAAAGCTTCTTCGCCAAGGACATGGGTAATCTGCTTCAGAATATCTCCCTCGGTGGACTAACCCCCGATGGGCAGGACGCTACTAACGAGATGGACTACCTTATGATAGAGGCCCAAAAAAGAGTGCATATGATTCAGCCAACTCTGTCTATCCTCTACCACGATAAACTCCCAGAAGAACTGCTGCTCAGA